>CAZGDJ010000284.1:0-4257 GCA_964524635.1 uncultured Rikenella sp.
GCCGGTATTGTACTTCAGGCAAATATCAGCCAGGTAGATATAAAGAAATATGTCTTTCTTGACCCAATATTTTCAGGGGGCGATTGGCTTACAGAATTGACAGACACACATTACTCGTTTATTAAAAAAAACAAATTACTTCCAGATCATTTCTCAAGCGAAGAGTTCCTCGGATTTTCATATCCAACTAATTTTCAGGAACAGATCAAATCCATTAATCCATCTCACAATCAGCTACATAATCATAGCATTAAATCGATAATTTCTACGAAATATCAAAATCAACTCATGAATAGTTCTAATGAATTATCAAGTTCTAAACATATAATAAATTTTATTCAATCCCCGGATATATGGGCAGACCCTGCAATAGCAGACCATGTAATAATGGGACATCCAGGTGTTAATCAAATAGTTAGCAGTTTTTATGAATGAAACAATTATACAATTTGGTGAGAATCGCGATTTAGCGGGAATTGTAACAAAACCCGATTCTGGTGAACAATCAAATACATCAATTTTGTTATTAAATGCAGGATTAATTCATAGAGTTGGTTTTAACAGGTTCAATACTGATGTTGCAAGAGTTCTTGTTAATGACGGGTATCCGAGTCTTCGGTTTGATTTGCATGGCATTGGAGACAGCGAAAAATTTAATGGAGAAACAGATTATGATCTGCAATCAATTATCGACATCCAATATGCTATTTCCGCATTGCTTGAGAATACCGGCACAAACCGATGCATCCTTATAGGCCTATGTTCTGGTGCTGATAATGCGCATATCGTTGCGTTAAAAGACTCACGAGTATGTGGTATAGTGTTCCTTGATGGTTACGCTTATCCAACTATTGGATTTTATGTACACGATTATGTAAAGGGTATTATAAATCCGTTTAAAATTCTCCGTTTTTTTTACAAAACGACAAGAAAGTTATTTAAAAACAAACGTATAATTACCTACAAAGAATTATATGTGCGCAACTTTCCTTCGAAAAAAAGAATTATTCCTGAAATCCAGAGCTTGATCGATAGAGATATCAAGTTGTACTATATTTATTCGGGTGGTATGCAGGTTTATTATAACAGTCCGGATCAGTTTTATGCGATGTTCCGAAAGGTCAAGTTTAAAAACAATGTTTCTTATACGTTTTTTCCAGATGCTGATCATACGTATACAAGTATTTCTATGCGTGAAGAGCTAAAAAATACTATTAGAACTTGGATTCTTCGTACTTTTGATACACCCCAGCAATTAAATGTCTGAATCAGTAGTACCGGCAAAAATCATGTTCCTGCATCGGTATTTTTTCTCTGAGAATAAAGCCAGTGGAGAAGTCCGGGTTCGTTTAGTGCTCTATTGACACATGAATGTCCGGTATTTTCAAAAACAGTTAATTTACCATCGCCACCAGATCTGTTGATTGCACCAATCATCTCAATATTTAACCGGACAGGTGCAATAGTGTCATCCTGACCATGAAATGCCCATATTGGAATATGATGTATTCTATTGGCAACAGTTGTATCAGAAACGCCAGAAATGGGAATTGCAGCCGCAAACAGATCCGGATATCGCGACAGTATATCCCAAAGCCCGGAGCTACCCATTGAAAATCCCACGATGTAAATTCGCGAAAAATCAATTGAATATTCGGAAATCATCTTTTTTATCACACTAACAACCATCTTCATCTCGTCACTTTCAGGAGTCAGGGTTTGATTGTAGTGGTCATAAGGTGTCGTTGTAAAACCGGTATTAACCCATTGTGTGCCTGCTGGACATTGCGGGATAAACAAAAAAGACGGGTGTTTTTTCTGTACCTTTGCCGAAAGGAATTTATTAACAATACTTCCGATCTGCTTTTTGTTATCATCGCCCCGTTCATTTCCGCCATGCAAAATTACCACTAAGGGACTCTTTACTTCTTTTTTATTCGGGACATAAACACGATACAACAATCTTTTAGACAACTCCATCGAATAATATTCTTTGGCAGTTGTTTTTCTTAAGTCAAGGTAAAAAGCAATCGTGGATCGAAACCGATACAGTAAGATGGGTATAATTATTACTAAAATTAATACTATGATTATCACTTGTTTCATAAGTTTCTCATTAAAAAAGATATAGAGGGTGAGAATCAGGATTTTTGCCAAAACATGTCACCTGGTCAATAGTCTTTATTTTCTGTCCCTTTAAAATAGAGAACAGGAATCGTTCAATTCCTAACCCCCCTCCAAAGGTACTTGGGAAAAGAGTCTTTTCCGTATTGTCTCTTTGAAATACTGCAAGTAAAAATGGTCCGTATCCGCCTAATTCATTAATATTTTCAATTACGCCATCGCGAATAACCGGCCGTTCGGGAATAATTTTATTGTCAAGAAGTCTTTCAACAATCGGCTCGAATAACCACTCTCTTATTGCGCCAGATAATACTTCATATGCCTGGCCGCGCTTATTGTTGGTTGACAAAGAATAGGCACAAAGGTCATAATTATATATTGAATCTGATTGAATTGAAGCAGGACTAACCTTTTTTCCTCCGGAAAGCAGGTACGGATATACTAAATCATAATTTTCACGTAATAATCCTTTAATCCAGAAGAATTGTGAATCGCACTCATCACCAATTTTTTTCTCAAGCGCTATTCCGCCAAAACGTGCTACCGCTTCATCTTTTCTGTATCTCGGAAAGGGCGTTGATGGAACCTCTAAGCGTACCGATAGAGCATCAAGGTCTTTCTGATTTTTATTTAACAACTCCTTAACAACAAACACTATCAATTCTTCAAAGAGTGTAAGTGCAGTCTCAAAATCGGCCGAAAGAGTCTTTTTGACATAGTCAACTTTGTTTAAATAATCATCCAGTGTCAGGTTACTTTCCCTGCGGACCTCGATATCCATTTGCGAAAAATCAATTAGATATTTATTTCTCTGGATTCCAATAGGGCTTTGGATTTCAAGGCGAATATTTGGAGAATCTACAAATATTCCTTTTATTTTTGTGTTAAAACAGGCAAGGAATTTATTATAAATCATTGAATGTGTTGTAGTATACTGATGACCCTTGTAGCGGATTGTGGGTGTATGCTCAACATCATGAGCAAGCGGATCAGTTACAGGACCAAGCGAAACTTTTTCGATATTAAAGAGACCTTTACTAATCAAAAAATTGTTCATAGCTTGAACCATGGTCGTCCGGATTGCCAGCACATTATACAAATCATCGCTCATCCACTTATCGATATAATGTTCTATCATAAAAGATTGCAGATTCTGTCCACTTTCTACCAATGCTGCCTGAAAATTATTCAGACTTTCACTAATTGAGTTATTGCCATTAGACATAATTAGTCCATCCTTTTATAGTACTTATCGTGAATTAATGGGATTTTAAAATATTTGGTAAATTTAATTCTGACGAAAAATCGTTTTTAATTGTAACATCTCCAAATCCATGAATACTATTTATAAATAATGCAGTACGATAGTTAATAGATGAAAAATCATAATTGATATTTAATTTCCCCTTTGTTCGGATAAAGGACTCTTTAAACGACAATGTCAGCAACCCTGCTTGCATTACACTTGTACCAAACTGGTATTGCAGTAATTTATAGCATTCGTAATAATTCATTTGTAATGAGAAACGGTGGTCTGTCCCAAATGAAAAATCATCTAAGGTACTCTCTTTTTTCTTATAATTGAGCGTTTCTGAATCGAAAATTATTTTTTTAACACGCCCGCCGTTTTCATAACAATCGTTTTTTGTAACAAATGGTGAACATGTACCATATGTCATGAATTGAGGAAGATTTTTAGCTTTTGCCAATTCACATGAAGGAACCAATTCAAGTGCATTAATTAAATTTTCATTTTTAAAAAAGCAGCCTGTTTCTGGTATGACTACGGCATACAAAAAACCATTACTATCCTGGAAATATAACGTTTTAATAACATTTAACGGATTCCACTGACCTATAATTATTGCCTTTTCATAACATGTGTTTGTCTTCTGAGGATGCGAAAGTATCCGATAATGAATATGGTTCTTGTGAAAATAAGTATTGAGATAATCAATATCATATTGTTTAAACAAACAATATGATATGTCTGAGGGTGACATAAAGAATTCATGTTCTGTACTTGGTGTACAAGTATGGTTCAATGATGGATCGTGTGTATATAAATTTTTTGAGCAGATTGTTGGTTCAATGTTAACCGCTGGATAAAAAATGCTCATTTACGATATACCT
>CAZGDJ010000285.1:0-4246 GCA_964524635.1 uncultured Rikenella sp.
CTATAATCGGAGACATAGATGTTAACGCTGTCGAAGAAAAAATCAAGAGTATCTTTTCCTCCATCACGGCAGTTGAAAATCCACGCCCAAGGCCCGAGTCCCTGCTTGTTCCGAAAAAAAGGACAAGCTACATTATTGTCACTGACCCTGAAGCATCGGAGACATCTTTAAGCCTTATCATGATTGATTCTGTGCCAGACAGAAGAACAAAGGACATGCTGTATATACGTGATGGTTTTGTCATTGACCTGATGAACGCAATGATGAGGACCCGCATTAATGAAATCGTTCAGAAAGGCACTCCTCCATTTGTCAATGCCGGTGTAAATTATAATTCCTTTATTGCCCGCAACTACAGTGCTCTTCAGGCTACAGCTTCTGCACGTGAGAAAGAGGAGGTAAAAGCTTTTGAAGCAATTATTACTGAAATGGAGAGAGCCCGCAGGTATGGTTTCACACAGGGAGAACTTGACAGGGCAAAAGCAACCATGATGACAAATTTTGAAAGCTACTATAAGCAAAAAGACAAAATCACCAATGATTCTTATGTGAATGATGTACAGGCTAACTTCCTGACAGGAGAGCCATTGCCATCACTTGACCTGCAGCTGCAATTCTACAAACAGATACTGCCATCAATAACAGCTGCTGAGATAACAGAAAGACTCAGGGGCCTTGTTACCATTGACAACAGGTTCATACTTGTAGAGGGGCCCGAGGACGCTGCCCATCTCTCAGAGGTTGAGGCAAATGCTCTGATTGAAAAGGTCAGTAGAGCTGACATCAAACCTTATGAAGATATTGCAGGAGGCACTAGCTTTATTAATGAGCCTCTTCCAGGATCAAAAGTGGCAAAAACTGTTTCTCTCCCCCAGTTCAGTGCGGTGGAATGGACCCTTGCCAATGGCGCTAAAGTGGTTTACAGAAAAGCCGATTATGAAAAAGACAACATTACGATTTCAGGTTATGCTTATGGCGGAGCATCACTTTATGCTGACTCCCTCATTCCATCCCTGACACTTTTTTCAGGTATTGTTTCAATGTATGGTGCCGGTGAATTTGACAATGTCACGCTACAGAAAATGATGGCCGGCAAGAAAGCCTCAGTATCTCTCAGTCTGCAGGAAACCACCCAGAATATCTCAGGGTCATCCACACCAAAGGACTTTGAGACAATGATGCAATTGCTTTACCTTAGATTTGCAAAACCAAACTTTAATAAAGAAGCCTTTGATGCTATTGTCGGGAGATACTCCTCTGTTATCACCATGATGCAAAAAGACCCAAGCAAAATAATGTCAGACAGCCTTACTGCAAACCTTACATCGTACAGTAAGCGCAACTTCATAATGACTCCTGAGTCAATGAAGAATATAAGGTTTGATGATGTGAACTACATTTATAAAAACTCATTTGATGATGCATCAGCTTTCACGTTTTTCATAACCGGAAATATTGAAGAAAATGATGCAAAACAAATGGCCGAGAAGTACATCGGCTCTCTTCCATCAAAGCAGATAAGCGAGAAGTGGATTGACAGAGGCGTAAGGCAGCCGGAGGGAACAGTGAGGAAAGAAATAGCTCTTCCTCTGGCAGTGCCCAAGGCCACGGTTGTCATCAACTACTCATCAGATATGAAATATAAGCCGGCCAATTATCTTTCAATGCAAGTGTTACAGGGGATACTTGATCTTGTCTATACTGAGAAGGTACGTGAAGATGAAGGCGGCACATACGGTGTTGGGATAAACTCAAATTCACAGCTCCAGCCTGTTCAGAAATCCACACTGCTGATAAGCTTTGACTGTAACCCGGAAAGGGCTTCTGACCTGAAAGCTATTGTCTATAAGGAGCTGCAGGACATTGCAGTAAACGGTCCTTCAAAGGAGAATCTCGATAAGGCAGTCAGCAATATGCTGAAAAACAGGGAGGAAGATCTGCTTCATAATAACTACTGGGCAACAACTATCCGCAATTATTATCTTACCGGCATCAACTCAGATGAAGCAAAGAATTTTACAGCCTTGCTTAAAGATCTTACTGTAAAAGATATGCGCAAGACAGTTAAGAAATACCTTGCCGGAGCTGACCTTCTTGAGATTGTCTTTGTGCCTGAGAAAAAATAATAGCTGACTCTCAGTTATTCAAAATAAAGAGGGGCTTCATCCGAAGCTCCTCTTTTCATTTTTAGTAAATTGCATTATCCTTTAAAAAAAGTAAGTCATTGAACCTGTTCGGGGAAAATATCAGACCTCTCACTCATTTGCCCGTTAATGATCCTGTTCTTGTTTTTGCAATAATACTCCTCGTTATCTTTTTGTCACCCCTTTTACTCAGAAAGTTCAAAATACCAGGCATAATCTTTCTAATAATTTCCGGTATAACCATCGGTCCACACGGACTGCATTTAATTGAGAAGAACACTGCAATTGATCTCTTTTCAACTATAGGTATTCTTTTTCTTATGTTTATTGCAGGGCTTAACCTTGACAGGCAACAATTCCGGCATACCCGCTATAAAAGCTTATTGTTTGGAGTCATGACTTACCTGCTCCCTCTGGTAATTGGATTTCCGGTATGCCATTATTTGCTTGGTTATAACTTTATAACAAGCCTTATGATATCAAACATGCTGGCCACTCATACGATGGTTTCATACCCGGTTGTGACCAGATTAGGATTAACGCGTAACGAAGCTGTCGCCGTAGCAACCGGAGGTACAATTACTGCAGATTCTATTGTATTGTTAGTATTGGCTGCCCTTGCCGGCAGTACTACCGGGGAATCAGGTATTATTATGTACGGGAAAATTATTTTCTTCTTTATTGTCTTTCTGCTTATACTTATTTATTTGGTACCTCCCCTGTCAAGGTGGGTATTCAAAAGAATTGAAGACGATAACTATTCCCAGTTCATATATGTCACTCTTGTTGTTTTTATATGCGCTGTTGTTGCCAGAATAGCAGGACTGGAACCTATTATCGGAGCTTTTGCCGCAGGTTTTGTGATGAGCGGAATTATTCCCAGGGATTCCATACTTCGAAACAGGATTGATTTTACCGGCAATGCGCTCTTCATCCCATTCTTCCTTATCAGTATAGGGATGATTGTGGACCTTAAGAGTGTCATCTCAGGACCTTCGGTATTAATAATAGCAGCCGTTCTCACAACTGCTGCAATTTTTGGCAAATGGGCCGCTGCAAAAATCACTTCTCTGATGCTAAGATTCAATCGAGATCAACATAACCTGTTGTTCGGTCTGAGCATCTCACGTGCTGCTGCAATACTTGCGGTAATTATGGTTGGTTATCGTGTTGGGCTGGTTGACAGCAATGTGATTGATGCTACAATAATATTAATTCTGGTTACATGTCTTGTATCTTCTTTTGTCACTGAGAGTGCCGGTAAGAGACTGGCTCTAAGTAGCAGCGAGGACGGAAAACGAGCTGCCGATCTCTTTCGTGAATCAATTCTGGTATCTCTCTCCAACCCTCAGAACATGGAAAGACTGCTTGACCTCGCACTGTCGATGAAGAAGAAGAACCACAACAATCCTTTATATGGACTATGCGTTGTTGAGGATGATGAAGCTGCTTCAGTGAAACTTGCTCAGGCCAGATCTACTTTGGAACTGGCAGGAACCTTGGCTATTTCATCAGGCAGGAAAATTGAGACTCTTGCAACTATAGACAATAATATCGCCTCCGGAATAAAAAGAGTTGCCAGGGAAAAAAACGCAACAGATGTAATAGTAGGGACTCCGGGTAAAGCAAACATATCTGATTTCCTTTTCGGACGGTCTCTTGAACAACTTATACAGAATCCTTCTTTTAATACTTTCGTTTACAATCCTGTCAATCCTCTTAACCTTTATAAAAAAGTAATTTCTATGCTTCCTCCGCATGCCGAAAAAGTACCAGGCTTCATCTTTATCATTGACAAAGTGATACGGCTTGCTGAGAATAACTCAATCCCGCTTGAGAGCTATTCATACGGCCATACATACGCGGCAATAGAAGATCATCTTAAAAAGATTAAAGCTAATATTACTCATAATTTCATTTGTTTCCCTGAAAATAAAGAACAGTCCGATGTCAGGCTGACAATAGGAAGTTATGACCTTTTAGTAATATTTTCCCCGTTGAAAGGTAGTATTTCTTATGATCAGGCCAATGACTCCTTTATTAAGAGAATAATCAGGAACTCAGGAGATAACGGGCACCTGATAATCTATCCGGGCCTGGCA
>CAZGDJ010000286.1:0-4234 GCA_964524635.1 uncultured Rikenella sp.
ATTCTCAATTACAGCTTTGTTTGTTGTTTCAATCAGATCAAATGAATTCTGGGCAAGTGTAATAATCTTAATATCAGAAGCGATAGCTACGTGCGCAAAGGCATTTCCGGAAAATGCCCTTTTATATACGGTGAATGGATCAAGACTGAGGGGCAATCTGCTTACTCCCGATACAATGCCGGCTTTCAGCTTTACTGACAGCCTTGGAGCCACAGCTTTCCCTTCATTGCTGTTTGACATGACAACTACTTTTGCATCTTCCTTTGTGACAATCCGGGAAATAACATCTGCATAGACCTGATTGTCCAGTATCCTGCAAACATCAATATTGGTGCTTAATATCTTTGTTGCACCATAGTTACCAAGTCTCATGAGTTCCTCATCGCTGACAGAACCTATTGATAAGGCAACAAGATTGGTGCTGAGCATCTCCGCAACTTTTGAAGCATAGGAAATCAGCTCAAAAGATGATTTCTTAAATTTACCGTCCCAATTCTGGGTATATACTAAAACTGACATTTCGTATTCTTTTTATTGTTGGTATTCAGATGACTTTAGCTTCATTCTGAAGAAGCTCAATTAGTTGTTTTGGATTTTCTGCATCAACGAATTTGCATGCTGCGCGCGGACGGGGTTTTTCATAAATCACGGTCCTGGTCAGTGGTTCAACAAAAACAGGCTCAAAGACTCTGACAGGCTTTGTTCTGGCTGTCATTATACCACGCATGGCAGCAATTCTCGGTTCTTTGGCAATTCCTTTCTGTACGATGGCCACAAACGGCATAGGCACAGTTACTATTTCACGGCCTCCGTCAATCTCGCGCGTAATAAGCGCAGATCCGTTTTCAATCTTGATGCCTGAAACAGCTGACACTGATGATATCCCGAGAAATTCTGCGATCATGCCACCTGTCATGGATCCGTTATGATCACTTGATTCAATTCCACATAAGATGATATCATATTGCTCCTTCTTTATTACCTCAGCCAGTTGTGAGGCAACATAGAAAGCATCCGATGGATCAGCATTAATACGGACAGCATCATCAGCTCCAATAGCAAGAGCTTTGCGTATTGTCGGCTCTGAGGAGACCAACCCTACATGCGCAACCGTAACAGACTTTATTCCTGATGAAACTTCATCCTTGAGTTCCAGGGCACGTGTCAGGGAAAGTTCATCCCATGGATTAATAACCCATTGAATGCCTGTTGAATCCAGCTTTGTGTCACCATCCGTAAATTTAACCCTTGTGGTTGTGTCAGGGACATTGCTTATGCATACTAAAATTTTCATTTATGATTTGTTTTTGTCTCACTAAAAGGTTTCAAATTAATCTGACTTTGCAGCCCTCAGGGCTTCCGAGCGGCAAATATAATAATAAATCGATACCTCCAAAGGTTTTTTCCAACTGTTTATCAAGTCGTTCGAAAGTGGAGATATGTCTATTTATCTGTATATCATCATTATATATTTATATTTTTGAACAAACAATTACTCCGGTCGATTTTTATTATCATTGAGAATATCGAACTTCAATCTTGTACCTGCAAGTGATTTTTTGCCAAATCTCAAAAGTTTAAGTTAAATTCGCCCGCCCTTTAATTTTAGAATACCAAAATGAAAGCAAAGTCTATTACTGCAGTTGTTTTTTCAATGATATTCTGGTCATTCTCTTTCGTCTGGTTTAAGATTGCCAATAAAGATTATGATCCGATAACAATAGTATTCATCAGGCTTTGCGTTGCTGTTACTTTTCTTTCCCTTTATCTATGGATTACAAAAGGCTTTGCTTCAATAAGCAAAGGCGACAGAAAGTATTTCTTCATGCTGGCTTTTTTTGAGCCTTTTCTTTATTTTCTTGGGGAAAGCTTTGGACTCACATACGTTTCTTCGACGGTTGGCTCAGTAATAATCTCGACCATACCCGTATTTGCGGTTATTTTTGCCTGGATTTTCTACAGGGAAAGACTTAAGCTTATAAATTATGCGGGTGTGATAATTTCTTTTATTGGAGTGATAATTTTCATCACCAATCGTTCCGGAGGTCTTGGAATGAGCATGAAAGGATTAGTACTGCTCTTACTGGCAGTGGCTGCAGCAGTAGGTTATAATATGATCCTCCACAGGCTCGCTAATAAGTATAGCCCGATCATGATAGTTAACCTTCAGAATCTAATCGGACTGATTCTATTCCTTCCATTGTTCCTGATATTTGATCTTAAGAAGTTGCTTATTACAGGCTTTATTGCCGATAGTATGTCTGCCATCATCCTGCTTGCCATTTTTGCTTCCAGTGGGGCATTTGTACTCTTTGCCTATTCAGTCAGACACATAGGCGTTTCGCGCGCAAATGTTTTCTGTAACCTTATTCCTGTGTTTACTGCCATATTTGCCTTTTTATTGATGGGAGACAAGATGACGATAAGAAATATTGCAGGGATGGCTGTAGTGATTGCTGGTTTGTTTCTTGCACAGGCAGGAAAGAGAGAGAGTCTGCCTTCAGATGTAGATATGGCGGGCAGAAGTGCCTGATACTGATGTAATATTATAATGCTCACTCCGTTAAAGTATAGTGTTATCTTTGTTGAGAAGCATTTAGTTACATGAAGCTGATATACACCACCACCACTTTTATATTATTGCTGGCACCATTATATAGCCAGACAGGCGGTGATAACACCTATGAATTTCTGAATCTAAGCCACTCTGCTTTCGCAAACGCAACCGGTGGCATGACTGTCTCACAGAGCCGTGAAGATCTGAGTCTGCCCTATTATAACCCTGCCCTGCTGAACCAGAGCATGGATAATGATATTTCGCTGAGTTTCAGCACTTACTTTGCCGGTATTACTTACGGTTATGCCTCTTATGCCCGGAGCGCCGAGGGAAAGGGAAATTTTGCCGGTGGAATAAGCTTCATAACTTACGGAAGGTTTGATGAAGCAGATGCTGCCGGAAATATCACCGGCACTTTTAGCGCGTCAGAATATGCTTTCAATGTTATATATTCACGTATAATTGACTCTTCCTTCACCGCCGGGATCAATATCAAACCAGTCTTCTCAATTCTTGAACGTTATTTCTCGGCAGGCATTTGTGCCGACCTTGGTATCAGCTATCATAATGAGAAACTCCTGCTTGATGCAGGAATGGCAGTAAAAAACGCAGGGTTTCAGATTAAGAGCCATACCGGTGAAAGAGGGGAACCTCTTCCTTTTGAGATAATTGCAGGAGTTACCAAAAGGCTGGAACACGCCCCCTTCAGGTTCTCCCTGACTGTTAGGCATATTGAGAAGCCTGGCCTTACTTTTGATTATGACACAACTGACGATATTGCTGAGGGAGGATTAGGAGAGAACATTCTTAAACACATGATCCTCGGCGTTGAACTATTGCCGGTTGAAAATTTCTGGGCTGCAGCCGGATTTAACTACCAGCGTAGGTCAGAGCTACGTGCCGAGCAGAGAACCGGCACAGCAGGATTTTCGTGGGGCTTTGGTTTCAGGGCAAAAGCTTTCTCACTAGCCTTTGGACGTGACACATTCCATCTTGCCGGGGCCGCAAACCACCTGACGGTCACACTTATTCCGGAAAACATTTTCAAAAACAAATATCAGTAAACCTTACGGCCTCTTATTCGTTTTATCTTTACTCAGGATATGGAAAGGAAAAAGAAACTTACAATAACTGTTGATGGTTATTCATCTTGTGGCAAAAGCACCTTTGCAAAAGCCATTGCTACCGAACTTGGATTCCTGTATATTGATTCAGGGTCAATGTACAGAGCTGTCACTCTATTCTTTTTAAGGAATGGATTTGTTGCAGGTGGTGTTGCTGATGCAAAATCCATTGTAAAAGCCCTGAACAAGGTAGATATTAGTTTTTCACTAAACACATCAACAAATCTGTACGAGGTGTTACTCAACGGCGAGAAAGTTGAGCGCGAGATACGTGACAGAGACGTTTCTGATAATGTCAGCGCTATTAGTACCATTGCCGAAGTAAGACACAAAATGGTAGAGATTCAGAGGAGTATCGGATCAAACGGAGGAATAGTCATGGATGGCCGCGATATTGGCACGGTTGTTTTTCCTGATGCTGAAATAAAGATCTTCATGACAGCTTCTCCGGAAATAAGGGCACAACGTCGTTATCTCGAACTGGTTGAAAAAGGACTTCCTGCTGATCTTAACCTGGTTGAAGAAAACATCAGGGAACGTGACAGGATAGACG
>CAZGDJ010000287.1:0-4190 GCA_964524635.1 uncultured Rikenella sp.
CTATAACCCTCCGGTTACCCGGTTTATGAAGATGGGTGAGGAGCAGGGGTGCATGGTAGTCAATGGTGAAGAGATGTTCCATTTACAGGCAGAAATGGCCTGGGGAATATGGAATGAGGCTGCTAAATAAATATTTCAGCAGGATATTCAATGTTGATAAGCGAAAGCCCCTGGGCCGGAGCAGACTGACCTGCCAGTCCTCTGTTCCTTCCCTCTATGATGGCTTCGAACTCTTTTAACCCAAGCTTTCCCGTACCGACAGGAATCAATGTCCCTGTAATGGCTCTGACCATATTTCGTAAAAACCTGTCAGCCTTAATCGTAAAAATAAGCTTCCCCGGTTGAGCTTCCCATGAGGCTGACATCACTCTGCACAGATTGGTCTTATTGCCTCCATGGAGCCGGCTAAAGCTGGTGAAATCATTGTGATTCAAAAGTATAGCTGATGCTTTATTAAGTAAATCGACATCCAGTTTCCAGAAGAGAAGCCATGAATTGTCAGAAAAAAATGGATCTTTAACCGTGGCAATGGTATACTGGTACGTTCTTGACAGTGCATCAAACCTGGCATTGGCATTATCCCTTACCTTTACAAATTTGCTGATTGCAATGTCGGATGGAAGGAATCCGTTTATGTTATGAAGAAACTGGCGGTCAGAGTCCAGATTATCTCTTTTTGTATCAAAATGAGCACAGAAGAATGATGCATGCACACCTGTATCTGTTCTGCCAGCACCGGTAACGTTTATGGCTTCGCTCAGAAGAGTGCTAAGCGCTTTGTTTGCAATACCCTGAACAGTATGCTTTCCAGGCTGAAACTGCCATCCGTTGTATGATGTGCCTCTGAAAGAGAGGAATGCAAAATATCTGGTCGTTGTAGCCATCAACAGTAAAGATAGAAAAAGAATAAAGGCGTAAAATAATTATGTGCATTCATAGCATTGTTCTGCCACCTCATTTTCGCTAAATTGCAAAGGAAATTATTAGGATAATGATGAACGAAATATCAAATAAACGTGGATTTGCCAGTGACAATAATTCCGGAGTTCATCCTAAAGTAATGAATGAGATAATAAATGTAAACAATGGACATGTAATTGGTTATGGTGGCGATAGGTATTCTGAGAAAGCTTTGGATATGTTACGCCAGCACCTGGGGACTGAAGCTGAAATATACTTTGTTTTCACAGGTACGGCTGCTAATGTTCTCGGACTTGCAGGATCAATGAATTCATGGAACTCTGTAATAACGGCAAATACAGCTCACATTGAGTCTGATGAATGCGGTGCGCCTGAGAAATTCACCGGTTGTAAGGTGCTTACAGTTGAGACAAATGATGGTAAGCTCAGGCCTGAACTCCTTAAACCTCATATGCATGGCTTCGGTTTTGAGCATCACAGCCAGCCTGCTGTAATATCTATATCACAGACTTCGGAAATGGGCACTCTGTACACTGTTGATGAGATCAAAGCCCTTGCAGATTACGCCCATGAAAATGGATTACTGCTCCATGTCGATGGCGCCAGGATTGCCAATGCAGCAGTATCACTAAGGCTGCCGTTTAAAGCTTTTACCACCGACGCCGGAGTTGATATACTTTCATTTGGTGGTACCAAGAACGGTATGATGTACGGAGAGGCCGTGTGCTTTCTTAAACCAGGACTGACCAAGGGGTTTAAATATCTGCGTAAGCAGAGCATGCAGCTGGCATCCAAGATGAGATTTATTGCTGCTCAGTATATTGCATATCTTAGTGATGATCTGTGGAAAGAATGTGCCTCTCATTCCAATAATATGGCGCTTGAACTGGAGAAAAGACTCAGAGCTGTTAAAGGCATAACGATCACTCAAAAGGTCGAATCTAATGGCATCTTTGTAAATATCCCGGGAGATGTAGCCGAACAAATCAGGAAAGAGTACTTCTTCTATCCATGGAATGAAATGACATCTGAATACAGGCTTATGACCAGCTGGGATACGACTTTAGAAGATATAATTCAATTTACTGAATTACTGACAGATATGATGAAAGAAAAGAGCAAAAGCTAAAAGCTATAAAAGAATAATCTCCTCTTCCTGCTTTAGCCTTTTTCCTTTATAATTTATCCCTATTCCTCCTCACTACTTCCTTCCTTTGCCTTCAGCAACATGCTGTCCCCATAGCTTAGGAATCTGTATCCTGATGAAAGGGCATGATTATAAACATCTTTCCATTTTTCACCGATAAAGGCTGCTACAAGTAGCAATAGGGTGCTTCCAGGCTGATGAAAGTTAGTTACCATTCCTTTGATAACTCTGAACCTGTAACCAGGAATAATAATTATATCGGTTTTAACCTCGATATCTTTCTTTCTGTGTTTTTCCATCCATGTCAGGAGATGATTTAGAGAAGTAGTTGTATCAATTTGAGAGTCAGAATTATATGGTTCCCATTGCGATATGTGAGGCGTGTCGGACCCGGGTTCGTACCCATTTCCGATTGCTACTCCAAGCCAGTAGATACTCTCAAGTGTCCTGACGGTTGTTGTGCCAACAGCAACAATATTCCTGCCAATAAGACTTCTGATAGTGTCAGCAGATACATAAAAATGCTCGGTATGCATATGATGGTCAGAAATCTTTTCAGATTTGACCGGCCTGAATGTACCGGCACTTACATGTAACGTTATTTCAGCTTTAGCAATACCGCGCTTCTCAAAATCTGCAAAAATGGCAGGTGTGAAATGAAGTCCGGCTGTTGGAGCAGCCACAGATCCCCTTATGCGAGCATACGTGGTCTGATACCTTGTCTTGTCGCTTTCCTCATCTTCTCTTCCAAGGTAAGGTGGTATTGGTACGTGCCCAAACGCTTCCAGTACATCTGCAAAACTTAGGGAAATATCATCCCATTCAAACCTTATCCTGAATGCATCACCCTCAGGTGAGATCATTTGGGCGTGAAGATGGTGCCTTTTATCTTGTTTGAAGAACAATGCTGTCAGGGAACCTCTTTTCCACCTCTTCAGGTTGCCAATAAGGCACTTCCATTCAACCCCGGGACCGGCTGTAAGGTTCAGCCCAAAGTCCTTTGGACTAAGTGGTTCCAGACAAAAAATCTCAATAGCTGCCCCGCTCTCCTTTGTAAACAGCAATCTTGCCCTTATCACCCTTGTGTTATTGAATACAAGTAGTGTCTCAGGTTCCAGCAACATGGGGAGTTCCCTGAAAACTCTGTCACTTATCCTGTTCCCGTCAAATACAGCCAGCTTGGAGCTGTCTCTCTCCGGAAGGGGATACCTTGCTATTCTGTCTGCTGGCAGATCGTATAAATAGTCTTCAATTCTAATTTCTCCCGGATTGCTTTTCATGGCCATTATTGTGCGCCAAAAATAGCTAATTTTGGCAAAAAATAAGGAATTATGAAGCCGCGTTCAGGCAACAGATCCGGATTTGTCAAGGAAGTAGATCTTCATCTTAAGAATGGCTATAACAGTGGCGATGCTATTAACCGCCAGATTGAGTTGTTCAGAAGCGAGCTTGATAGCGCCAGGAGATCAGGCAGAAAGGAGATCATTTTTATACATGGCGTAGGCAGCGGCAAGCTAAAGCAAGAATTAATAAAAGTGCTTTTAAAAGAATATCCTTCATTCAGTTATCGTGATGCGCCATATAGTAAATATGGCTATGGTGGTGCTACTCTTTTTACGATAAACTGATACTGACTCAGCCTATCATCCGTAAAGATACAAACTGTAAATATTCGTATCTTTGTATTCTGGCAGGCCATTCCATCGTTCCGATT
The DNA here is from genome assembly GCA_964524635.1 of uncultured Rikenella sp. Lineage (GTDB taxonomy): Bacteria > Bacteroidota > Bacteroidia > Bacteroidales > VadinHA17 > SR-FBR-E99. Next base: position 3,783 of record CAZGDJ010000287.1, read on the forward strand.
TATCGGAAAGGAAAGTCCGGGCAACGGAGAGCACCATCCTTCTTAACGGGAAGATATCTGAAAGGGTATAGTAGTGTGACAGAAAATAACAACCCCGCCACGGCGGGGAAATGGTGAAAAGGTGAGGTAAGAGCTCACCGGTTTCGGTGGTGACACCGGAAGCCGCACACCTGATGGGTTGAAAGACCATGTATACCGGCGTCTGAGGGCTGCTCGCCCAAGCCGGGGGGTAGGTCGTATGATCCCGACAGTGATGTCGTGACAAGATAAATGATGGAACCGGTGCGTAGCCCCTTGCGGGTATGGCACCTTGACAGAACCCGGCTTACAGGCCTGCCTAAAAAATAAAAGAAAGGCTGTCTCAAAGTAAAAAGAGACAGCCTTTCTTTTTGCACGCTTCAGGAAAGT
>CAZGDJ010000288.1:0-4173 GCA_964524635.1 uncultured Rikenella sp.
TCCCTTCCGCCAATATTTGTGACCGTTTCTCTGAATGAACCATTCATCCTTAATTTCTTCAGAGCCTGTCTGTCAGGTTCCTTCTCGCCGTCAGAAGCGCTAAGAGACCGTAATACTGCTTCTGCAATGCCACCTGAAGTCTCAGCAAGCAAAGCAGTCGAACTCCTTGCAGACATAGGTTCATCAGCAGGTTCAGGATCAATATTGGTAATATCAACTCCATAAAGCGCAACCAGGCGCACCAACTCTCTCACTGTCAGCACCGTATCAACATCGCTGACTCCTTTTCTGGTCATACTGTCTCGTCTGGCTTCAAATTTCATTGCAGTACATGGAGTGACCGAAACTGTATATACCCGTGAAATATCTTTTGTTATATGAACGGCAGATTTAATAATAGTACCGGAAATCTGTTGAGGTGTTTTGAGGGTCGAGAGCAATGGAATCATTTCAGGAATGAACTGTTCACAATATTTTACCCATGCAGGGCAGGCTGAAACTATAAGTGGTTGCTTGCCTGCCACCAGTTCTGACTTTTTCAGTGTTTCAGACAACTCGCTGATCAGAATATCTGTCCCGGCTCCTGAAAGGAAGACTTTTTCAAATCCTATCTTACGCAAAGCTGCATTTAGAACCCTGTCAAAATCACGTGTATATTTTACTCCTGTCTCCTCTGCAAGAGCGTAAGGAACAAGCGGACTGTATTGTATCACACGAATCACGTCCGTTTTGCTGAGATATTCCTGGACCTCAGAAAGATAATGCTTCTCATGAAGTGCACCCGTAGGGCACACAAGTACACACTGGCCACAGTTTATGCAACTTGAGAAGTTGAAATCACGGTCCATTGCAGGGCCGACATGTGTGGCACGACCTCTGCCAATAAAGTCAATTGAAGTGGCTGTTATTACCTCTTCACATATCCTGAGGCATCTGCCACAAAGAATACATTTGGACAGCTCACGTACAATGGCCGGACTTGATTGGTCACGGCGCGGTTTTATCTTACTTCCGCGAATGCGTCTCTCTCTTACCTGTAACTGGTCAGAGAGTTTCTGAAGCTCGCAGTCCAGATTACGGTCACAGTAAAGACAATCATCAGGGTGATTTGAAAGCAGCAATTCAACAATTGTTTTCCTGGCTTTAATTACGCGCGGAGAGTGAGTCTGAATCTTCATCCACTCCTCAACAGGAGCAGAACAGGCAGTTACAAGCCTCTCCTTTCCCTCGACCTCAACAACACACATCCGGCATGCTCCGGTGGGTGTAAAATCCTGCATACGGCAAAGAGTAGGTATCATAATGCCGTTACGATTAAGGGCTGAAAGGATTGTCTCACCTTTCTCTGCCTTTATGCTCTTGTTATTTACTTCTATAGTGAACTGCATGATCTACTTAACAGTGATTGCATTGAATTTACACACCTCATTACAGATACCGCAGCCTATGCATTTATCATCAACGATGAAGAAAGGTTGCAGACGAGTGCCATAGATGGCGTTTGCCGGGCATTTAGAAGCGCAAACCGTACATCCGGTACACTTGTCCACATCAATAGTGAATGTTCTCAGTCCCCTGCATACATTTGCCCTGCAACGTCTGTCAAAAATATGCTCCTCAAATTCCTCCCTGTAGTTGCTCAGAGCACTTATAAAGGGGTTGGGAGCTGTCTGTCCTAGACCACATAGCGATGTATCCTTCATCACAGAAGCAATTGTCTCAAGTTGCATAACACCCTTAAAACGTTCAAGTGTTGCATTTGAATCTTCTGCAAGAGGCTTTCGGATGACATTTTCAAGTATCTCAAGCATTCTTCCTGTTCCTTCACGGCACGGGATACATTTTCCGCAGCTCTCTTTATGAATGAACTCCATATAGTACCTCACAAAATCAACAAGGCATGTTGTCTCATCAAGTATTATAAGACCACCTGATCCCATTGCAGTTCCGTTTTCACTCAGGATGTCATAGTCAACCGGCAGATCAAGGTTCTTCTCAGTAATAAAGGTACCTGACGGGCCCCCAATCTGCAACGTTTTAAACTCACGACTATCCTTGATGCCGTCAGCAATATTCTCAACTATTGTTCTGAAAGTGGTTCCCATTTCCACCTCGATGAGTCCGGTCAGTCTGCCACGTCCACCCACGGAGAATAACTTGGTGCCTTTGCTACCTGGAGTGCCCATACTGCGAAACCATTCAGGCCCTTTCTCCATGATAACAGGCACGTTCATGAGTGTTTCAACGTTGTTTATAACCGTTGGTTTACCGTAAAGTCCTGCAGTTGTAGGATATGGTGGTTTAAGCTCCGGCATTCCGCGCTTGCCTTCGAGGCTGGCGATAAGAGCGGTCTCTTCACCACAGACAAAGGCGCCTGCCTCATTTCGCAATATGATGTCCAGATTATATCCGCTTGAAAATATATTGTGTCCCAGTATCCCATAGTCACGTGCAGCATCCAACGCTCTGGACAGTCTGTCTATGGAATGAACCGAGCCGGTCTTGAGATAGATAATCGCATTTGATGCACCTATGGCATAAGATGCAATGCATATTCCCTCTATCAGCCGGTGAGGGTCCCCTTCAAGAACAGTCCGGTCAGTAAATGACCCGGGGTCACTCTCCTTTGCATTACACACCAGATATCTGTTGTCAGAAGCTGAGTTGAGAGCATACTTCCATTTTAGACCTGTGACAAACCCGCCTCCACTGCGCCCCCGAAGACCACTTTTCTCAATTATGTCGCATACCTCTTCGAATGTATAATTACGAATAGTCTTCAGAAAAGAAATATAACCTCCGCGTGCAATGTATTCTTCAATACTGCATGGATCATAGAAGCCACAGTTGTTCATAACCACTCTTTTCTGCAACCTGAACCAGGGTATATCATCCACAAAAGGAATACCCTGCCAGGCTTCAAACCCTATGTTACCTGTCTGTGCGACAAGATCTTCTTCAGGCATATCATTATGAAAGACCCCGTTCAGGAGAGACTCAACTTTTTCTTCCGTGATATTCCTGAAAATAAGCTTGTTTTTACCTGGAAGATGAATGCAAATGATCGGCTCAAAAGTAGCTGGCCCGTGACAGCCGACTTTTACTACTTCAGCCTTGAAATTCATCTCCCTGAGATACTCTTCGACAGCAGCGGCACTTCTAAGTCCCCCGGCAATTATTGCGGCACTTCCGGTGTTAATATATATCACAGGTACTGAAGGTCTGTCACGACGGATTTCCGCCAGTGTCTTTTCAGTATCAGGATTCAGTGTGTCGGAACTTCGCCTCAGCACTTCTTCCTTCAGGAATTTCTTTATGTCAAAATCAGCAGCCTCTTTCATAATGATTCTGCTAAAACTTTGAATCTTTTAATCATCTCCGGAATTTCCTCAGGTTTAAGATGAGTATAATACTCATCTCCGACTTTAATTATCGGACCATCATTGCAGCCTCCCATACAAGAGGTGAGCTCATAGCTGAACCTTCCGTCGCGGGTTGTCTGACCGGGTTCTATACCAAATGCTTCCTTTATTGCTGCAATTACAGGTCTGGATCCATTAATGAAACAGGAAGTGCCATTGCAGATGCGAAGGTGAATCTTGCCAAAGGGTACAAACCTGAACTGATCATAAAATGTAGCCAGACCATAAATCTTTGTGGTTGACATATCAAGGAATTCACCAATTCTTACAATTGCAGCTTCAGGTATATGACCCTCGTCTGCCTGCACCTCCTGGAGTATAGGGATCAGGCTTTCGTGGCTCCCTGACCTGTAACGTTTGAGAATAGTTTCTATATTGCTCATAATATGTAAATACGATATCAGGAGAGATACAAATTTAGATAATTGTATTGTTATTTCAAAAACATTGTTATTTAATTAACAATAATTAGTTCCTTTACAGACATAATGATATTGTAACGAGTAAAAAATATTGTAATTTTGAAAAGAAGCGAGTAAATATTAAGATATTGAAGCAATCACTTGAAATAGAAATATGTCTTGGCAGCTCTTGTTTTTCAAGGGGCAACAAAGAAATGGTTCATGTAATCAGAGAATATCTGAGGAAGAACCATCTTGATGATAAGGTTGTGTTCAGGGGTGCGCGTTGCCTGGATCGTTGCAGCGAAGGGCCTTTTATCATTATCAATGGCAGGACATACCAAACGCCT
>CAZGDJ010000289.1:0-4158 GCA_964524635.1 uncultured Rikenella sp.
TCGCCTGGTTTTCGCATTCTGATTATCTGCAGTGACTGCAAAATATAGTTCGCGTGATTTCTCTGATGAAAGTGAGGGAGTATCCATTAAAAGAGTGTCAAGCATCACTTTTGCTTCTATTTCCCTTTCTGAATCGCGAAACCATAATGTCATCTCCGCAAATCTCATCCCATAGACTTCCTCATATTTACGGATGCGCCTCACCTCGGCGATATCTCCGTTAGCAATGAAATCAGTTACTTCTTCATTTTTTAACCAGTAATAATTGTTTTTGACAACCATAATGATATCACCTGTGCTGACTTCTTCCTCGCGGGTAAAAATCCTGTTACGTATGCCATTATTGTATCTGTTAGCCATGCTGTTAGAATTGACTACCACAATTGCGCCGTCAGTACCGCATTTATCATAAGCTTCTGTAAGTTTTTCTATAAGGTCGTTCCCTGAAAGTCGTTCAATATCAGGGTAAGGATCGATCAATAGTGAGGGGACTGAGAGATCACCATCATTAACCTGTTGTCTGACACCGGTAGCATTCATCAGCACACCCGAGCCCTCACTCTGTCGTATCACCTGTTTCAATTCACAGGTCTCGATGGCGAAACCGGTATCGCGAAGCATGTCAGGGTCAAGTGCCGGGCTGAGGATTGACCCGACCGGCGGTAGCTGTGCTGTATCACCAACGAGTACCAGTTTGCAGTTAGTCCCTGTATAAACATATTCTATAAGATCATCCAACAGCCTTCCGCTGCCGAACATTGAACTTTCAGATGCCTCGGCAGAAATCATAGAAGACTCATCAACTATAAAGAAAGTCTCCTTATGCAGGTTTCGGTCCAGGACAAATTTCCCTACTCCATCAGTGGCAGACTTCTGACGATAAATCTTTTTATGAATGGTAAATGCCTTTTTGCCGGAATAAGAATTGAGAACCTTTGCTGCCCTTCCGGTTGGAGCCAACAATACAAACCTGAGCCTGATAGTCTCAAGTGACTCAACCAGCGATGCTATGATGCTTGTTTTTCCTGTGCCCGCATAACCTGTCAGCAGAAAAATAACATCATTGGTATTATTGCATACAAAGTCAGAAAGCATACGCATACAATCTGATTGGTCAGTCGTCGGAATGTATCCGAGGTTCTTTTCCATCAGGTCATATATATGTTCCCTTCTCATCTTTTTAACTATGCTTCCGTGATTGGACTGTTTTTTATAAATTTGTTCAAATTTACTTAATCATCCGTCATTACCGAGATGAAAGTTACCCTGAAAATCATTCTGACAAAAACACCTGCAGAAATTTGTTATGAATTTTAATGACCAGAGAATTGACACGACATGTCCGCCAATCATAAAAGCAGGTGATATTGGCGGGCATAATATTAATGCAGGAAACCGGGATTACTGATGAATAAAGAGCAAAAATATCCACTGGAGTATTTTGATGAGACACTTGATATCAATGCAACGGATAATTATGATCTCACCGTTGAGATTTCTGAGGCTGCCATTTCACTTGCAATTCTGGACCTCCTTAGGGGCAAATATGTAATGCTAAGGCATTATAGTTTTCCGAATCATGGTGAAGACATCATTAAAACAATAAACGATGTTGTGTCATCTGATGACTTTCTGAGAAAGCATTACAGGAAAGTTTTCCTTATAACTCCTACATTAAAAAGCACAATTGTGCCGTCCCCATTATTTGATCCATCTCTCAATAGCGAGTATTTTAGTTTTAACCATACTGAAAACGATAATTCGGGTATTTTTTCTAACACACTTTCAAATCCTGGTGCCAATGTGATATTCTCTCCACTGAGAGGACTTGGAGATATAATTACATCGGCATGGCCTGGTGTCACTCCCTGGCATCATATTAAGCCTCTTCTTTGCCATGCTTTTACATCTTGCAGATCATCTGATGAAAGATATATTCAACTTCACATTGAAAAAGACTTCATAACAGTAATTGTAATCGAAAAACAAAAGTTGATATTCTGCAACAGTTTCAAATGCTCAGCTCCCGGTGACATCAATTACTTCCTTTTTAACATCTTTAACAAAACGTCCGTAAAAAACGGTGAAACCCTGAACGTTAGTGGCTCAATTGAACCTTATGGAGAGTTGCACCTGTCAATTCTGAATTTCACTGAAGCAATAAAATTTTCATCGCCATTGATGAAATTCAGCTTAAGCTATGTAATGAATGAATTGCCATTATACAGGTGGCTTAATCTATTCACTGCTGCTTCATGCGAATAATAGGAGGATCTCTTAAAGGAAGGCGTATTGACCCTCCGTCAAATTTCAAGGCCCGTCCCACTACTGACTTTGCGCGCGAGAGTCTGTTTGATATCCTTAATAACAGATACGATTTTGAGGATTTGACTGTTCTTGATCTCTTTTCGGGAACCGGTGCGATAAGCTATGAATTTGCATCCCGCGGAGCCAGGGAAATAGATCTTGTTGAACAGGACCAGCGTCATTGCGAGTTCATAAGCAAAACCATAAAACATCTTGGGATCAGCACAATTAAAACGTATCGTCTGAGTGTTCAGCAATGGATAAAGGTATGCCACAAAAGTTATGATATCATTTTTGCTGATCCCCCTTATGACCTCCCCTGGCTTGTTGAAATACCAGCAATGATAATGGATTCAGAGATGGCTGATGAAAATACGCTGTTCATTCTTGAACATCCCAAAGCACTTGATTTCAGCAATTTAACCTATAATACCGAACATCGCAGGTATGGCAATGTCAATTTTAGCTTCTTCAAAAGAAAAGGAGTCTGATCTTTATGTTGTAAAGCATATTTCTTATTCTGTTTAACATCATTAACATATTTTAAGGTTTTTTTTAATTTTTTCACGCGGCGATTTGGCTTGTTAGCGGTCTTTATTATGATAAGTGATTTTTTATTAACCCTAACAAAGCCAAAAAATGGAGAAATTTTTTTTAACCAGCGTGATGCTCTGTCTGTTTAGCTTTTCTGTTGTTGCACAGCAGAAGGTCATAACAGGAGTTATCACTGACAAATCTGATGGTTTGCCCGTTATCGGGGCGACCGTTCTGATCAAAGGAACTTCCACAGGCACTGTAACCGATCTGGAAGGGAAATACTCAATTAATGCAGCACCGGGAGCTGTCCTTGTCTTCAGGTATATAGGAATGAAGACACAAGAGCAAACTGTGGGTGAAGCAAGCACAGTCAACATCGTCCTTGATCTGGATGATGTCGGGCTTGATGAAGTGGTTGTCGTCGGTTATGGCTCTGCTATAAAGCGTGAACTTACCGGCGCAATAACCAAAGTCGAGACTAAAGGAATGGCAGAAGCGCCTTCGGTAAGCTTTGAGTCTGCCATGCAGGGCAAGACATCAGGGGTCTTTATTGAACAGGCAAGTGGCAAATTAGGTGAGACCATAAAGATGAGGATCAGGGGATCTTCATCAGTATCTGCCAGCAACCAGCCTCTCTATGTGGTTGATGGGGTGCCCATTACTGCCGATGACCAGTCCAACATGGGCAACCAGCCAACCAGTCCTTTGGCCGATATTGCAATGACAGACGTGGAATCCATTCAGATACTTAAGGATGCCTCTGCCGCAGCTATTTATGGTTCAAGGGCATCCAACGGAGTGGTTATCCTTACGACAAAAAGAGGCAAGACGGGTGATACCAAATTTGATATTCAGTACACCACAGGTATTAGTGAGCCCAGTCACCTCTTAAAATGGCTTAATGCCGAACAGTATCTTGAGCTTTTTGATGAATCAATGGCTAACGTCTCTGATGACGATGGACTTGTATGGGGATGGTACACAAGGGAAGAAATGTATGAAAACTATGTCAGCTCTCAGTGGGATGACGGGTATGATACAGACTGGCAGGCAGAGGCATTCCAGAAAGGAACTGTCAACAAAATTAATGTCTCTGCTAAAGGAGGAAGTGAAAATACCACCTTCTATACAGGTTTCAGCTATGATGACACAAAAGGTATCCTTCGCGGTAATAAAATGAATAAACTGAGCGGAAGGATCAACCTGGACCAGAAAGCATCTGAAAAACTCAACTTCGGAATACAGATGAGTCTTACCCGTTCAGATATGGACAGGGTTGAAAATGACAATGCCTATGCCACTCCTCTTCAGCTT
>CAZGDJ010000290.1:0-4153 GCA_964524635.1 uncultured Rikenella sp.
GCCATTTCTGACCTCTTGTGCCTCTGGGTACCCCGAACGGACAAAAGTTGCAACCAGTTCAGAGTTTGTTATCGCAGTTTAGTCGTCATTATCATCGTCGTCGTCATCATCGTCATCATCAAGCTCAAACGACATCAGGAGGGCCTCAATAAAATAGTGGGCATAAGCATTATTGCCATCAGTATCATCAGGCCCTATTTCGATGATTCCATTATCATTCCCGTCTTTCAACCCGCTAAGATCAATTGTATTGAGATTATCGAGCATTTTATTGAGTTGAAAATCAATATAAAGATCTATCTCTGCTCCTGAAAGAGTAAAATTCTCGCTCGCATCCGGAAAATCAATCTCAAGGTCATGATCACCATCATACCAAATCTTCATCTCCTGACCGTCAATCTGGCCCTCTATAAGTAAAGTATGACCATATAGTTTATTGGCAGGGTCGCCGGTATATTTGTCAAGCTCAACCTCGATCTCTTCGTAGTTGCCATTAGGTAAGTTACCGGCAGCTATTACCAGGCCATTTCCTGCCTCATCTGAGAGGAGATCTACCAATATAGGACCCTTTATTTTAAATTCGTCGGCGTCATCATCAAATTCATCCCCATTGTCATCAAATTCATCCCCATAGTCATCAAGGTCATCCTCAAGCTCAAATTCAATTTCATCAATATTGATCAGGAATGATCCAAAAGTGACCACCGAGGCAGTTAATTCTGATGCGGTAAATTCATCAGCTCCAGTAGCGTCGTTGACGGCCGTAGACTTAAGTGATGATAACCCTGACAGGTCACTTTTTACAATAATATTTACAGATGTTTTCGACAGATCTTCTTTTGTGCAGGAAAAGGCAGCAATAGCAAATAACGCAATTACCACTGCTACAATCTTATTCATGTTTCTCATCATTTTGTCTTTTAGTTAATACCAATGATTTGTCACCTATAAAACGCTGGTAGAAGCCAAAAGGTTGGAATGCACTCGTGATTATTAGTCAAAATGATAATAAACCGAGAGGTGGAATTCTGCGCTTCCGTTATGAGTCTGTTTTAAATGACCTGGAATATTGAGGCTGCCTGCATAGATATTTGGTATTCCCAGTGACATGATCAGCCCGGGGGCCAGAGAAAAGCGGTCTGATATATGTGTTTCAAATTCAACCCCAATCCTCACACCATAATCAAATGTCCTGTATTGTGACCTTATATCTTCAATATCGGCGTCAATTTCCAGGTTCGCATTATACAAAACTGAAACGTAACTTCCTGCAAGGGCATTCAGTGAGGCGCTTTGCAAAAGAAGTGTGCCCACGGCAAATTTGTGTTTGACAGAAAGAGCAATTTCTGAATACCTTAGTGTGATTTTTTTCCTGGAGTAATGTCCGTAGATATAGTCAGAATATTGCTGGCCTCTATTTGAGAAGAAAAATCCGTCAGTCTGCAGGAGCCAGTTTTTGTTCAATGAATAATTAAGGCTGAGTCCCAAATCAGGGAAAAACACTACTTCAGATGAATTCAGGGATCCGGATTTCAGACCGACAAATGTTTCATTATTCAGCAACCAGGTATTCTTGAATGATGTTATCAAGCCCCCGGAGGTTAAGCCTCTTCCAGCTATCCGTATCGAGTTCCCTGTGTTTGAAGGAAGCTCCTTTGTCAGCATCTTGTCAATATCTATTTCTGCAAATGCCGTCAACTTTCTTAAATCGTCAGGAAACAGTGGACGTTGAGAATCGGATTCTTCGACCGAAATAATCTTATGAGAAACATTACGGCTTGAATCAGCCATAATGGAAGCAGTAAGGGGATAAGCTACAACTTCATCCGCTGAAGTTCTGATTGTCTCCGGTGAACGAACAGTTATTGCACTCTTTATTGGGGCAGGTTCGGTTCCTTCCCCTTTTATGTTCACGGATCCTCTGATCTCCGGTAAAACAGCTTTTTCGGCCTGTTTCCCTGTGGTACCGTAATCCACGGGTTTGTTACTGATGATCAATTCCCCTGGCTGCCCGGTCAGTTTATTCTCAACCAGGATTTCCGGCTGACCGGTCTGGGAATCGAGCATTGCTTTCCTGACAGGGATTAATCCGGAGATTATTATAAGAACTGCGGCGGCGGTTTTAAGAAATATATCCGATCGTGAAGAAACAGGCATCACAATATCAAGTTCAGAGGAGATACCGGCCCAGACCTCTTCAATATCCAATTCAGCAGATATCCCTTCCCATATCTCATCCATCTCGTCCAAATCCAATGGATTAAGCAGACTGGGGTCAGACTGGTTGTCAAAGAGTTCCTCAACCTGTTTGCGATAGCTATCCGATATGTTATCCCTGCCCTTCAAATATTCAATTTTACATTTTGTAATCGCCTATCCATTTCTGCAATAACTGCCTGGCCCTGTTGATCTGGGACTTTGACGTACCTTCGGAAATATTCAGAAGTTCGGCTATCTCCTTATGACTATATCCCTCGATTGCATAAAGCTGAAATATCATTTTTGCTCCGCCGGGCAGCCTGTCAACCTGTGAAATGAGGTCCCGGGTGTTAAGGATTGAATCAACGGACTCTCCACTTGAAAAGGAGTGAATTGAATGCTCAACCGGAATGAATTCCGGCTCCCGGTAATTTTTTCTATAATGGTCAATTGCAGTATTTGCGACTATTCTTTTCATCCATGCCTTAAATGATCCCTGGGTGTTAAAGCTGCTGATATTGCGGAAAATTTTGATAAAGGCCTCCTGAAGAATGTCCTTTGCCTCATCACGGTCTCTTTCATACATCAGACATATATTGTACATAGGTTTGGCGTAACGCCTGTAAAGCATCTCCTGAATCCTCCTGTTGTTTGCCAGGCAACCTCTTATCAACTCGTCGTCGCTCAGCTCCTCACCTTTCATTATTCTGAAGTGGTTCCTTGTTATTTGACTATAACTTTTACTGACTGGGCGATCCTGTACGATAATACTTCGTACAAATCCTCATTTTCTTCACTTGAAATAATCATTATGTCTGTCCCGCTGTCATCCGATATGTCTGCTTCCTCGAGCGATTCCCGGCTGATTGAGCCAAAAGCATAAGCCGGGTCAAGTGACATTACGGCTTCATAATCTTTATCCACTGACAATACTATAGTCGAATTTCCGTCAGCATCATAGGACCTGACATTAAGCTGTTCAGCAACGTCAATTGCAATAATAAATGGGATTGAAACACCACTCAGACTCGTATAGAAGCCGGTAAGAGTAAGTCCTGTGTCCGGGTAATCTGAATCGAAATCATCGTCGTCATCATCAATTAATACATCAACACTGATCGCCTTGAGATCTATCTCCCATTTCATATAATTGTAAATTCCCTGCGGAATGTCAAAATCTGAAAGAGATGCAGTTTCTAAAGGTGAACTGAATGTTGCCGTGGGGAAATTTACCCTGGGGTCTGTCTCAAAATAAACATCCTCTCCCGCCTCCCTTTTACCATCAAAACTGATTCTATGAATACCTGTCTCTCCACCTGTAAAGGTCAGGTAGTCATTCTTGAAGGTGTTCTCCGTAATACCGATCCTGAAATCGACGTTAACCGGAAGGGTAAGATCATCCTTTTCTGTGCATCCGGAGAAGCACAGGATCATAGTCAACATTCCCAGTATTATCTGAGTACGGGTCATCAGCTTCGGAATTTATATTTATAACGAATTATAATTGGAAAAGGTTGTAATCAACGCCAGGGAATATTATCCAAGTTAAGTTATAAAAAAATCGTAACCCGGAGTGCGGGAGCAAAGTAAACAGACAAAAGCAGCAATCTGGTGAAATATCCTTAACCTTGAGGGCCGTATAGGGTGGGTAGCACACGGGTATGACAATCAGATTCAATTTTCCCATCACCATCTTTTCTTATGATACTAACAGGTGCCCAGATTACATACAACGACCGGATGGTGTGCTGGTAGTTCCAATAGGTTACTTGAAGGACTAAGTTTTCCTGAAATTTAAGAATAAAAAGTTGCAACCCTCTCCCTGAAAATTACAGTACATCTCATCCTAAGAATTAGTGAGGGTTTCAGAAAGTCATAAAAAGGCACAAGAGGTCGAAATTGACCTCTTGTGCCTCTGGGTACCCGGAGCGGGACTTGAACCCGCACAGGCATT
>CAZGDJ010000291.1:0-4152 GCA_964524635.1 uncultured Rikenella sp.
CCGTGAAGCGTATCCGGGAGACGTCTTCTACCTCCACTCGCGTTTGCTTGAAAGAGCTGCAAAGATCATTGAGTCAGACGAAGTGGCAAAAAACATGAATGATCTTCCGGAAACAATCCGCCACCTTGTCAAAGGAGGAGGCTCTCTTACTGCACTGCCGATAATTGAAACACAGGCAGGAGACGTTTCAGCATATATCCCTACCAACGTGATCTCAATCACTGACGGGCAGATATTTCTGGAGTCAAGCCTGTTTAACGCTGGTATCAGGCCGGCAATCAACGTCGGTATTTCGGTTTCAAGGGTTGGTGGTAACGCTCAGATCAAATCAATGAAAAAGGTTGCCGGAACCCTGAAAGTTGACCAGGCACAGTACCGTGAACTGGAAGCGTTTTCAAAATTCGGATCTGATATGGACGCAGCAACACTTGCAGTTATTGATAAGGGTGCAAAAAACGTTGAGATATTAAAACAGGGGCAGTTCTCTCCTGTTAAAGTAGAGGAACAGGTTGCGATTATTTACTGTGGAACCAATGGCCTCCTGAAGGATATACCTGTGCAAAAGGTCAGTCTTTTTGAGAAAGATTATATTGATTTCCTTAAAGCTAATCACAGTGATACGCTTGACACTATCAGAAAGGGTGTGATTAACAGCGATGTAACTGGTGTCCTTGAAAAAGCTGCTGACGAGATAAGCAGCCGTTACAGCAACCGATAGCCTGAAATTCAGCAAAAACAATGGCCAATCTTAAAGCGATAAGAATAAGACTCAGTTCGGTTAAATCAACCCGTCAGATCACTTCGGCAATGAAGATGGTCTCTGCCGCTAAGTTGCGCAAAGCTCAGGACAGGATTGTACAGCTGAGGCCTTATGCTGACAAGCTGCACGATATCCTTGTCGGACTTAACCACAGCCTGCAGGACACGGAAATAGAGAACGTATATTCTCCGAGAAATACAGACAGAAAACGAACCCTGCTGGTCGTAGTTACATCAAACAGAGGCTTATGCGGAGGTTTTAACTCTAATGTTATCAGAGAGGTGAGACGACTACTGACGGAGAAGTACCAGGAACAACTTCGCACGGGGAATTTGTGGATCATGCCCATAGGGAAGAAGGGTTTTGACGTGCTCAGAAAAGCGAAAGTCAATATCCTCGAAGAGCATAACGACCTCTTTACAAACCTGAATTTTACTAATGCATCTGTTCTTGCTGACAGGCTCATAACACTTTACGTGACAAAAGAATTTGACCGGATAGAGATAGTATACAACCAGTTTAAAAATGCCGCTGTGCAACGCCTCACCAATGAGGTATTTCTCCCTGTTGCAGAGATTGCCCCGGAGAAGAAGGGTGATGCGGCAACTGATTATATATATGAACCGGACCAGTTGCATATAATTGAGGAATTGATACCGAAATCACTTCGGATTCAATTCTATAAGGCTATACTGGATTCCTTTGTCGCAGAGCATGGGGCACGCATGACAGCAATGCACCAGGCAACGGATAATGCAACAGAACTGATACGGGATCTTACCCTTCAATATAACAAGGCAAGACAGGCATCAATCACCAACCAGCTTCTTGAGGTGGTTAGCGGGGCTGAGGCACTTAAGGGATAGAACATAAAGGAAAAGAAATGTTTACAAGCGACTATCTGAGAGAGTTATCAGACAAAGCCATTGCAACTATCAGCTCTTCAGCTGAGGCTGAGAGACTTTATGCCCCGGTGAGATACATTCTTTCACTCGGAGGAAAGAGACTCAGGCCGGTGATGTGCCTTATGTCATGTAACCTCTTTTCGGATAAGATCGATGAAGCACTTATGCCGGCAATCGGAATAGAGGTGTTTCACAACTTTACGCTTGTCCATGATGATATTATTGACAACGCCGAAATCAGAAGAGGATCATCAACGGTACATGCAAAATGGGGAGAAAGCCAGGCAATATTATCAGGCGATGTAATGGCATTTGTGGCATCAGAATGTATAGGGCAAACGCCGGAGAAAGCACTTGCACGCGTACTCAGGTTGTTTTCAAGGACAGCCATTGAGGTCTGTACCGGGCAACAGCTTGACCTTGACTTTGAAAAAAAAGCAGTTGTGTCAGAGTCGGAGTACCTTCGTATGATTGAGCTCAAGACAGCAGTATTGATAGCTTCAGCTCTGAAGACTGGCGCCATCATAGGTGGCGGAGCAGAGAAAGACCAGGATCTTCTTTCCGAGTTCGGCAGATGCCTTGGAATAGCTTTCCAGATTCAGGACGATATCCTGGATACTTACGGTGACACCAAGATGTTCGGCAAAAAAACAGGTGGAGATATTGTCTCAAATAAAAAGACATATCTTCTTGTAAAAGCTTTGGAACTGGCAGGCGGAGAAAACCTGAAAGCATTAAGACACCAGGTTGGACTAAAGAAATTTGATCCTGAAAAAAAGGTGGAGACTATACGAGCCATTTATGATGATCTTGATATTCGTCTTCATGCAGAGAATAAGGCTTACGAATATATAAACAAGGCCTTTGAATCACTTGAGGCCGTATCAGTTCAGGCAGAACGAAAGAACGAACTCAAACAGCTGACTGTAGGTCTTATTGGTAGAGACAGATAAAGGAATAATAAATATTTACTACAATAATAAAGAGAGATGTCTAAAAAAATCGGAGTGATCAGTCAGGTCATCGGACCAGTGGTTGACGTGACGTTTGAGCAAGCTGGAACTGATATGCCTAACATCCTTGACGCTCTTGAAATAAAGCGTGAAGATGGTTCAATACTTGTCGTTGAATGCCAGCAACATATAGGAGAGAAAACCGTAAGAGCGATTGCCATGGATTCAACCGACGGTCTTTGCCGTGGCATGGAAGTAATAGCTACAGGTGAACCGATAGTAATGCCTGTTGGTGAACAGATAAGGGGACGCCTGATGAACGTAACCGGTCTGGCAATTGACGGCCTTGGAACCCTTGACAAGAAAGGCGGATATCCTATTCACAGAAAGCCTCCGAAATATGAGGATCTGTCTACGGAAAAGGAAGTTCTTTACACCGGTATTAAAGTTATTGACCTGATTGAGCCTTATTCAAGAGGTGGAAAGATCGGCCTATTCGGTGGTGCAGGCGTAGGGAAAACAGTAGTCATCCTTGAGCTAATTAACAACATTGCAAAAGTATATTCTGGTCTCTCCGTGTTTGCAGGTGTAGGTGAAAGAACCAGGGAAGGAAACGACCTGCTCCGTGATATGCTTGAGGCAAACGTTATTTCATATGGAAAAGAATTCATGGAAGATATGGAGAAAGGCGGCTGGAACCTGGATCTTGTTGATCGTGAAAAACTAAAGGAATCAAAACTTGCACTTGTATTCGGGCAGATGAATGAACCTCCCGGTGCACGTGCCAGAGTAGCATTGTCAGGTCTTTCTGTGGCTGAGTATTTCAGAGATGGAGAAGGTGAAGGCGCCGGAAGAGATATACTTTTCTTTATGGATAATGTTTTCCGTTTCACCCAGGCCGGCTCTGAGGTTTCAGCTTTACTCGGTCGTATGCCTTCAGCTGTGGGATATCAGCCGACTCTTGCTACTGAAATGGGTGTCATGCAGGAGAGGATCACCTCCACCAAGAACGGATCTATTACTTCAGTTCAGGCTGTGTATGTGCCTGCAGATGACCTCACTGACCCTGCACCGGCAACAACTTTCGCTCACCTTGATGCCACAACGGTACTAAGCAGAAAAATTTCCGAGCTGGGGATTTATCCTGCTGTTGACCCGCTTGACTCTACTTCAAGAATTCTTACCCCTGATATCGTTGGGGAGGAACATTACCGCTGTGCACAGAGAGTGAAGGAGATACTTCAGAGGTATAATGAACTTCAGGATATCATCGCTATCCTTGGCATGGATGAGCTTTCAGAGGAGGACAAGCTTGTTGTGAACCGCGCACGCAGGGTACAGAGATTTCTCTCACAACCGTTCCATGTGGCAGAACAGTTCACAAATATCCCGGGAGCGCTGGTTTCAATTGAGGACACTATCAGGGGCTTCAATATGATCATGGATGGCGAGGTTGACCAGTATCCTGAAGCTGCCTTCCTGCTTGTCGGTACTATTGAAGATGCTATTGAAAAGGGGAAGAAACTTCTTGCTG
>CAZGDJ010000292.1:0-4150 GCA_964524635.1 uncultured Rikenella sp.
CTGCCTCCAAAACCGCCGCCTCCGCCAGAGAATCCTCCCCAGCTTCCGCCATGAGACTTGCCGCTGCCCATCATGCTCATAAGAATCCAGAATGGCAGACCTGAGGTGCTGTTCTTTTTAATGTGCTTGTTATTGGAGTTGCCAGAGGCTGTCAGTGCAATAACAATCAGTATGATGATAAGAATAAGGCCTGCCGGGATGGCTTCTGCTTTGCCTCCTGAATCTTTTTTGTACAGATCGTAGTTATATTCACCGGAAGCCAAAGACATTAAAACATTAGTTGCCGCATCCAGCCCACCGTAATAATCATCCTCACGAAAACGCGGCAACATTTCCCTGTCGACAATATCAGCACATGCCAGATCAGGTATGGCTCCTTCCAATCCTTTACCTGTGGCAATAAAAGCCAGGCCATTGGAGTTTACAGATTTGGTTTTAACCAGCACAATAATGCCATTATTATTGTTTGCCTGTCCGACACCCCAATCGTTACCTAATTTGAAAGCAAACTCAGACCTGTCGTATCCCTGCAGATCATCGACAATCACTATGACAATAGCATTTGATGTTGTATCAGTAAAGACCCTGAGTTTATCTTCAAGAGCCTGAGCTTCTGACGGACTCAGCAGGTTTGCAAAGTCATTGACTGCCCTTGGTGGATCAGGCCGTGGGAGCAACATCTGCGCATTCAATGATGATGAAAGTGACAGCAGAACAAAAATACATAATAAATAACTATACCTCTTCATCACTACTCCCCGGTTTCATTTGTATCAAAAGAGATTGTGTCAGGTAATTCATTGATATCATCTTTTGAATATGGGAAGTGCTCTTTCAGCTGTTCCCCTGCCATCATTATACCTTCAGTAAGCCCTTCAAGAAAAAGATTCTCACTGAAACGCCGGGTCATGTGATCCCGTATTTTGTCCCAGAAGCCCAATGGCACAATATTATTAATCCCGCTATCTCCTATAATGGCAAACTTGCGTTCCCTGACAGCAAGATATATCAGCACTCCATTGCGGTCAGCCGTCTTATGCATGCCCAGCTTCCTGAAAAGCCATGCTGCTTCATCAAGTACATCACCTTTGCAGGTTGTTTCGAGATGAACACGTATCTCTCCTGAAGTAGAATTCTCTGCCTCAGAAATGGCATGTGCAATAGCCACCTGTTGTGCCGGAGTGAAGAAATCTGATGCCTTCGTTATCATAATGCTAAAACTCTACCTTAGGAGCAGTTTCAGCACCTTCCTGAGCTTTAAAATATGGCCTCTCCCTGAACTTGGTGAAGCCGGCAACTATCATGTTGGGAAACTTCTTTATGAAAGTATTGAAAGCCAATGCTGCTTCATTAAAATTATTTCTGGCAACAGCAATACGGTTTTCTGTACCTTCCAGTTCAACCTGTAAATCGCGGTAGTTCTGCGTTGCTTTCAGCTCGGGATACTGCTCAACAACAACCATCAGACGTGCCAGTGCAGAGCTTACTTCACCCTGTGCTGCCTGAAACTGCTGAAGTTGCTCAGGAGTAATATTTGAAGGATCAACTGTCACCTGAGTAGCTTTTGCTCTTGCCTCAATAACTTTTGTCAGTGTCTCCTGCTCGAAAGCTGCTGCTCCCTTGACGGTATTTACAAAATTAGGGATAAGATCATTCCTTCTCTGGTATTGTGTTTCTACATTGCTCCATGCAGTCGCAACCTGCTCATTCATAGGAACTATCTGGTTGTATATTTTCACACCCCAGGAGACTACTATAAGAACCAATACAGCAAGTACAGCTGCAATAACAAGTCCAACAATACATCCTTTTTTCATTGTACACAAGTTTTGTTAATGGTCAAATTTACAAAAAATCAAGAGATTACAATCTGGTTCTGCTTTTAGTTGAAATTACGATAAAGACGGAGTCGGTTTATCAGCGCTGCATGTATGTCAAGGATGAAATAGTATTATTTTTGAATTATAAAAGAAACCCTATGAGAACAATTGCAATAGTTGCCGGCGGAGATTCTTCAGAATATGGCATTTCTGTAAAGAGCGCAGCAGGAGTAGCTGAAGCCCTTAACGGAAATTACGAAACATATATCATAATCATCAGAGGCAGAGACTGGTACTGGGAAGACAAGAAAGGTCGTTTATTCCCAATCGATAAAAACGATTTTTCATTGTTGCTTGACGACTGCACAATAAGGTTTGATGCAGCATTTATTGCAATTCATGGCACTCCGGGAGAGAACGGCCTGTTGCAGGGATACTTTGACATGATAGGAGTACCTTATACCAGTTGTGATGCATTTGTTTCAGGACTAACATTCAATAAGCAGGCTTGCAAACTGTATCTGAATGAATATGGCATACCCATGACCGGAGGATTGCTTATAAGGAAAAGACAGCAATACGATACCGCGAGAATCCTTAAGGAGGTGGGATTACCCTGCTTTGTGAAGCCCAATGCAAGCGGATCGAGCTTTGGGGTCACCAAGGTCAGCAAGGCTGAAGAGTTTGATGATGCTCTTGTAACAGCTTTTGCTGAAAGTCATGAAGTATTGGTTGAGTCATTTATGAAAGGCACAGAGACAGCCTGTGGCGTAATGAAAACGAAACAAAGAAAGGTTATTCTACCTGTAACAGAAATAGTGCCCAAAAAAGAGTTTTTCGACTTCGAGGCCAAGTATACTGATGGCATGTCAGATGAGATTACTCCGGCTCGTTTGCCGGAAGAAACAACAATACGTATTCAGGAGCTTTCATCTGAGATTTATGATATCCTGGGCTGTAAAGGAATTGTCAGGGTAGATTTCATTGTTACAAAAGAAGGACCGCAATTTCTTGAGATAAATACAGTTCCCGGGATGACCAGGGAAAGTATAATTCCACGACAGGCACAGGTATTCGGAATATCATTAACAGATCTTTATTCAATGGTTATCGAAGACCTGTTCTGAAATATCTGTTTGTGACTCCGGGGCAGTAATATTTATTCCTTATTAAAAGAAAAACTATCAAGTCTGTACGAACCAACCGGCTCGCAGGAACATACCAGGTTACGGTCTCCAAATCCATTATCGACCCTGCCAACGGCAGGCCAGAATTTGTTTTCGATAGTCCATTTTAACGGGAAGGCAGCCTTTTCGCGAGGATAGCTGTGATTCCATTTATCAGCAATAACCGCCATTGCCGTGTGAGGAGAATTCTTAAGCACGTTATCTTCTTTATCAGCTTTGCCTTCCGCCACTTCCTGTATCTCTTTCCAGATATTCTTCATGGCATCTACAAACCTGTCCATTTCAGCTTTTGGTTCTGACTCAGTAGGTTCAACCATAAGTGTGCCATGAACAGGGAATGAAAGCGTGGGAGCATGAAATCCATAATCCATCAGTCTTTTAGCTATATCAGATTCATCAATACCGGTATTCTTAAATTCACGGCAGTCAAGGATCATCTCATGTGCGCAACGTCCGTTTGTTCCGCTGTAAAGCACCTTATAATAGCCATTAAGAGAAGCAGCAATAAAATTTGCATTCAGAATAGCGTACTTTGTTGCCTCTGTCAGTCCTGCAGCTCCCATCATCATCACATAAGCATGGCTTATGGTAAGCACATGAGCGCTGCCAAAGGGGGCTGAAGCGACTGCTGTTATACCATGACTTCCACCTGTCTTAATAACAGGGTGTGAAGGAAGAAACTCAGCCAGATGGGAGGCACAGAGGATCGGTCCCACACCCGGACCACCACCGCCATGAGGTATGGCGAATGTCTTGTGCAGGTTCAGATGACATATATCTGCACCAATTCGTCCGGGGCTGGTCAGGCCCACCTGTGCGTTCATATTGGCTCCATCCATATATACCTGGCCTCCGTTTCCATGAACTGCAGCAACCATCTCAATGATATCCTCCTCAAAGACACCATGCGTTGAAGGATATGTTATCATCGCTGCGGCCAGTGAGTCTTTGTTCTCTCCGGCCTTTTTCCTCAGGTCATCAACACTGATATTACCCATTTCATCACAGTCAACAACAACAACCTTCATACCGGC
The DNA here is from genome assembly GCA_964524635.1 of uncultured Rikenella sp. Lineage (GTDB taxonomy): Bacteria > Bacteroidota > Bacteroidia > Bacteroidales > VadinHA17 > SR-FBR-E99. The sequence continues at coordinate 4,042 of CAZGDJ010000292.1, forward strand.
CATAGCAGCACTTGCAGGGTTTGTACCATGAGCTGATGCAGGAATGAGGACCACATTGCGGTTATTATCATTGCGGCTCAGATGATATTGTCTTATGACCATCAGTCCG
>CAZGDJ010000293.1:0-4130 GCA_964524635.1 uncultured Rikenella sp.
ACCCACTTCAGTGGCATCTATAGGAGCGCCATCAATAATTTCCATTGCATCATCAAGCATACTGACAAGACTCTCATAGATAACCTGCTGATCATCATATGCCGGCTTTAATACACCAACATCTGCTTTCAGAGCTTCTGAATAGGGTACATCACCCCATATATCAACCAGTGTCTGAAACTGATAAGCCTTCATGATCTTGGAAATTGCACTGTAATAGCAATCCTTAGGATCAGAGGATATCTTATCAAGATAATCGTAGTTCTGAAGGTTAATATAGATGTTTGACCAGTTACCCTGATATGAACTGTTGAGCAGGTTATACTGTGTCAGAGTTAAGTTTGCAACATAGTTGCCAAATACTGAGAAACAACCGTTCCAAACATACACGAAGAGAAAATTGAATGGATTGTTATAAATGTTGGCGGTTGTATTGAGTGCAGCCGGAAGCAAATATCCAGCCGGAACTTCAGATGCTGAATTGGGGTTTTTCTCATTGACACCGAGAAAATCTTCGCATGAACTTCCCAAGACCAGCAGTATCGCTAAAATTATAGATAGTTTCTTCATTTTTTTTTAGTTTTTCTGGTGGTTAGAAAGTAAGTTTAACGCTAAATCCGTATATCCTTGTAGGTGGTGTCTGATATACGGTGGTATAACCTACAGCATTGCTTGTACCACCTTGTGAGTTGAATTCAGGATCGGTCCATACATTTGTTACAGGCCTGATCATAAACAGGTTCCTTCCGACAATACCAATCTGTGCATCTTTTATTGCACCATTCAGAATATTCTGGACAGGTATACTGTAGTTCAATGAAACCTCTCTTAATTTCCAGAATGCAGCGCTGGTAACATACGTACTGAGAACCTGGTTAATGTCACCATTATACCAGAATTTCTGAGCTGCAGTTTTGGTAATTATATCTGTATTTTCCACAAAAGTATTACCTACCTGGACGACTGAATTAGGTATTACGAAATTCTGACGTCCGTTCTGTGCTGAGAACCAGGAATTACCTGTGAAGCTGAGATCAGCACCAACCTGGTTGACAATAACGTGGCCGCTTCTGTAATCAGCAACGATATTAAGTGATAATCCTTTCCAGTTAAAGGTGCTTGTTATACCAAGAATGTGATTTGGGTTACCATGTCCGAATACCTTCAGCTGTGAGTCTTTAATAGGCATTCCGGTGGATGCATCAACAATAATACGCCCATCAGGATCTCTTTTCAGATCTGTAACCTTAATTGCCGGGAACTGTTCACCAACAACAGCATATGACTGGTCACCAATCAGCAACTCATCAAGACCTTCCATAATGGCAAGCACTTTACTGGTATTATATGTATAGTTGACTGTTACGTTCCAGTCAAAATCACCCAGTTTCAAAACCGGAGTCAGCCTGAGGTCAGTTTCAATACCCTGTGTCTGTAGTTCACCGGCGTTGATATAAGCACTGGCATAACCTGTTGCACGCGAAATATCTGCAGGTATTGTCTGGTCTTTTGTATTAGACTGGTAAACGTTTACTCCGAGATGGATCCTGTCATTAAAGAGGCTGGCTTCGAAACCGGCTTCAACTTCCTGAGTGATTTCAGGTCTCAGAAGCGGGTTGCTCAGTGTTGTGCTTAACCCAAAACCTGTTGTACTGCCGTAAGGGAATCCGCCTCCAACACCGAATGCGGGTAATGTTGCATACCAGTTGTCGAGCGCTATCTGCCCTGTCTGTGACCATCCTCCTCTTATTTTTAAGAAGGTCAGCACATTGTTCTTGAGTGAAGGAACAGCATCTGTCAATATAACGCTTGCATCAACGCCCGGATAGAAGAATGAACGGTTTTCCTTGGTTAATCTTGAATCCCAGTCATTACGTGCGGATGCATGAATAAATGCGAAGTTCTTATAACCTAAAGTAACATCGGCAAATACTCCCATTGAGTTACGGTTTTCCTGGTACTGTCCTACTCCAGGTTCACCGAGACGGTTGGACACATTATACAGGAAAGGTACTACAATAGAGTTATTGGCTACTGCAAGGTATCTGTACTTATTGGTGTAAATAGACTGTCCCAGGATCACTTTGCTTGTAAAATCGCCAAATTTATTATTAAGCTGTACCAGAAGGTCACCGGTAAGAGTGAACCTTTGTCTCAATGATTCACTGGATACTCCAACATAAGGTGATCCGGTTGTTACACCTCCGGCTCCCCATGGGTCATTATCAGCATAATAAGCATCAAAAACGCAGCCATTCCTGAAATAGTAGTCATCTCTTGTGTTATAGATCAAACCTCCGCGATATGAAATGTCAAGCCATTTTAACGGGGTTAAGGCGAGGGTTGTTGACCCGATCAGGTTATTCTCGTTTCTTTGATTGCGGGAGTTTTCAATTGCCCAGTAAGGGTTCGGATAATATCCGTTGAAATACCCGTTATGATTTGCAAACTTATTGTTTACAATATCTTTATAGTTAGTAAGATCGACTTCAGCAGGTGTGTTCAGAACGTTCCAGTAAACAGGTCTCTGCTGGAAGTATTCATCTCCTGAAACATCAGTATTGGTTTGCGTATATCCTACTGAATAGTCAGCACGGAATATGCCTGATGTTCTTGCTCCTGCTACACGGAACCCTGTTCTCCTGTTCTTATCCTTTGGAATTGTTCCTGTTGTGTTAACATCCTGGAAAGAGATGTAGAAGTTATTCTTATCATCACCTACAGAATATGAAATGTCATTCTGCAGTGAAACACCGGTATCAAAGAATTTCCTTTTCTGATTAGGTACTGCAGAGTAAGGTATCAGCTGATATGAGCCGTCCTGAAGAACGCCTCCCAGTATTACCATTTCTCCGTTAAATTCAGGGCCCCAGCTCTGGTTCTCGTAGGAAGTATAGGGGTCAGTGAAACGGCCGGGTCCTACCCAGAATGTATATTCAGCAGGATAGTTAACAGTATCCTCACCTGAACCGGCACCAAAACGTTCCTGAAGTTTAGGCATATAAGAGACTGATTCAAAAGTAGTGGTATTGCTGATTTTGATGCTCGGCTTACCACCTGAACCTCTCCTGGTTGAAATCACAAGAACTCCGTTGGATGCATCATTACCATAAAGAGCAGCGGCACTTGCACCCTTAAGAACGTTCACACTTGCGATATCGTTTGGGTTAATAGAGTTAAGGTATGTTGCACTTACCGGAACACCATCAAGCACGATCAGAGCCTGGTTGCTTGCCAGGAAGTGACGGTTACCTCTAAGTGTTATCCTTGTATCAGGGTTTACACCGTTGTTAACCGTATTGATCTGTAAGCCTGATACCTTTCCTGTAAGACCGTTCACCACGTTACTGACACTGGCTTGTGTCAGCTCCTGGTCATCAATCTGAGCAGTTGCAACACCCAGCTCTCTGGCTTGTCTTTTAATACCAAAAGCTGTTACAACAACCTCATCCAGTCCAACAACGTCTGATGTCATAGTGACGTTGATTAATGAACGTCCAGCTATTTCAACTTCCTCAGTTTTCATCCCGATGAAGGTAAAAACCAGTGTTGTTGCGCTTTCCGGTACAGTCAGCGTATACTTTCCGTTGGCATCGGTGGCCGTTGCTACGGTAGTACCTTTGACGAACACAGATACTCCGGGAATTGTCCCTTCCCCCTCTGTTGCAGAGGTAACTGTACCTGTAATGATTTTTGTCTGTGCCCATGCGGCAGAAACGCCCACAAACACAAACAAAACAACAAACAGAAATAGTTTCTTCATAAGTTTTCGATTTAGGTTAAAGTTAGCTGTGCAAAATACTAATTTTTTTTTTCAAAGAAACAAATTTGTGTCATAAAACTTTTGCTTCCGGCTATCTTTTTATGAATGAGGACTGTTTGCCGGTAAATGACTTAATTATCATGGCCGGTTTTTACTGTCATTAAGAGTAAAAAACAGGGATTTTCCTTGACAAAATTCCCTGAAAGCTCTTTCATGCTTTCTTTTATTATAAAAGTAGCGTCAAGGAAAAGAGACTTCGGAGCATGACTTTGACCTCATCCTTTGTTGACTTCACAGGAAATTCGCCGCAAAAAAACCCGGCAGATATTATATTAAAAACAATAGTCCGGGTAAGGCTATAATCTGC
>CAZGDJ010000294.1:0-4120 GCA_964524635.1 uncultured Rikenella sp.
CAGGGAGTTTTTTGACAAGTAGTAAAATATCCTGATAAACAAGGTGGTGGCTGACAATCAATACAAAAAAAGACTTGCACTTGTAAGGGCAGGGATGAAGAAGAAGGGAACCGATGCTTTGATCGTCCCTGTCACAGATACTCATCTTGGTGAATATGTTCCCGAACACTGGAGGATCATAGCCTGGCTCACAGGCTTCTCAGGCTCGGCAGCCACAGTTATAATTACATCACATTTCGCTGGTTTGTGGACTGACAGCAGATACTTCATTCAGGCTGAAGAGCAGCTGAAAGGTTCAGGTTTTGAAATGGTAAAGCTGAGAATACCTCATACTCCTGAGTATATTGAGTGGCTTGCGACCAATGTAAGAAAAGGATGTAAGGTAGCAGTAGATGGAAGGGTGATCTCAGCAACCCAGGCAAGAATACTGGAAAAAGAACTTGGAGGAAAGGGAATCAGACTGGATTTCAAGTGTGACCTTATTTCTGGCATTTGGGCTGACAGACCTTCTTTGCCTTCAGCAAAAGCCTTTGAACACCTTTTGAAGTATGCCGGGAGAAGAAGGTCAGAAAAGATTTGTGATGTTCAGGCTAAAATGAAAGAAATGTCTGTTGACTATCAGCTTCTTACATCTGTTGACGATATAATGTGGCTGCTGAATATAAGAGGTGGCGATGTGAAATATACCCCCTTGTTGCTTTCTTTTGCCATCATAAGCACTGATCAGGTTCTGTTTTTTGCTGATGAGGAAAAGATACCTGTAAAGATCAGAGCAGCGTTTGACAGAGACTGTGTCGTAATACTTCCTTATGATTCTGTTGATTCCGTGATTAAAACCATTCCTGACGGATCTGTATTGCTTTTGTCACCTGGCACTACTTCTGCTTCTCTCTTCAAAGCAATTCCCAGGGCAATAAAAATAGTTGAAGATGTAAGCATTCCGGCACGCTTAAAGGCAATTAAGAACCCGGCGGAAATAAAGAGCATTCGTGAGGTGATGGTGAAGGACGGGGTTGCTCTCACCCGTTTCTTCTATTGGCTGGAAATGAGTGTGACGAATGAAAAAATTACAGAGATGGCAGCATCAGCAAAGCTTGAAGAGCTCAGGATGGAGCAGGAGGGATGTGTCGGCTCTTCATTTGCTACAATTGCAGCATATAACGGTCATGCTGCACTTCCTCATTACTGTCCTGCTATTGAAACAGATGCAGTGATTAAGCCTGCGGGAATATTCCTGCTAGATTCAGGAGGACAATATTATGGAGGCACAACAGACACGACACGGACTATTGCACTCTCAAAGCCTGATAAAAGGATGAAGCGTGACTTCACTCTCGCTCTGAAAGGAACAATAGATCTTGCTATGGTAAAATTCCCCTATGGCACTAAAGGATTTCAGATTGAAGTGCTGGCCAGAAAAGCCCTGTGGGATAACGGAATGAACTATGGACATGGCACGGGACATGGAGTTGGTTTTTTTCTTAGTGTGCATGAGGGACCCCAGTCTATCGGTACAGGTTCTTCAGGTGACCTGAAGACAATTCTGGAGCCGGGCATGATAACCTCTGATGAGCCCGCTTTTTACAGACCCGGAGAATATGGTTTCCGGACTGAGAACCTGATATTATGTGTTGATGACTCATTGACTGATTTTGGACGTTTTCTCACTTTTGAAACCCTGACTCTCTGTTATATTGACCGGAGCCTTATCGACACAAAGTTACTTGATGCCAAAGAAACAAAATGGTTAAATGACTACCACTCTTTGGTATATAAAAGCATCAGTCCTCATCTTACTGTTGATGAGAAAAACTGGCTGAAAGAGAAGACTGGTAAGATATAAGAATTACGAATTGCGAATTACGAATTAAGAATTCAAGTCACTATGAGACACATTAAATTTGGGTTAATTTACACGGTGTCTGTGATGCTCATCGGGTGTGGTCAGCAGGCAATGACACTGGAGGAGAGACTATCAACGCTTCCTGCAGCAAAAGTTGAGAAAACTGACGCTGACTCTATGTTTGCAGAAGCTTACGAGATTTCTGTTATCCAGCCTGTCGACCATAACAATCCTGATGGTCCTAAGTTCAATCAACAGGTTTTCCTTAACTATGTCGGTCCTGATAAGCCCGTCGTAGTTGAAACAGAAGGTTATGCTGCGCGCAATTATAAGACAGAGCTGGCTGATATCCTGCAGTGTAACCAGATTATCATTGAGCACAGGTACTTTGAAGATTCAAAACCTGACTCCCTTGACTGGCAATACCTTACAACATGGCAGGCAGCGACAGATCAGCACAGAATAATAGAGTTATTTAAACCGGTCTTCAGGGGCAAATGGATTACCACCGGCATTAGCAAGGGAGGGCAGACCGTAATGTTTCACAGCTACTATTACCCCGAAGATGTTGATGTGAGGGTGCCGTATGTAGGACCTTTGAATTTCGGGCCTGAGGACTCCAGAGTAGCTGATTTTCTTGCTAATGTGGGGACATCTGAATGCCGTGAGAGAGTCTTTCAATTCCAGAAACTGGCCTTGCAAAAATTTGACGTTTTATTCCCAAAACTCTTGGCACTGGCAGGTGAAAGAGGATGGACATTCAACAGGGTTGGTGGCCCTGAGATTGCATACGAGATGACTATTCTGGAATATGAGTTTGCTTTCTGGCAATGGGGAATGATCTCATGTGACGCTATTCCGCTTGAAGGTACAGATAATGAAATTTTCGAACACCTCAAACGGATAGGTGACTTTAGTTACTTTGCTGATCAGGGATTAAAGTTTTATGAGCCTTTCTTTTACCAGGCAATGACGGAGATAGGATATTATGGGTATGATTTTGAGAGATTTAAGGGCCTTCTCAGGTATGCGAAAGATACAGGTAAACCGGAATTTTTATTTTCAGCACCAGAGGGAATTGATTATAAATATGATTATGACTTTGCAAAGGAGGTTGACTCATATATTAAAAATGATGCCAGACACTTTATTTTTATATACGGGGAGAATGATCCATGGTCATCAACTGCTGCAGATCCAGGTGGTAATAACTTATGCATCAAGGTGGTAAAGGAAGATGGTTCGCATGGAACAAGGATACGGAACCTGCCTTCAGACCAAAGGGAGATTGTGTACTCAAAGCTAAAGGAGTGGCTTGATGTACAGGCTATTAAGGAGTAAATCTGATCCGAATTCTGTCAGTCACCCATTTTAACAAACTAATTATTTTTTAATTTGTTAAAATTATTTAAATATCTTTGCCTTTACTGGCTACTGACCTCCTGACGGGTGTTTTATCGGTTAGCAGGTTAGTCTGTCAGGTTTATTGCTTTATTAACTTTAATTAATTTCAAATGAACATTTTTTTAGCAAAGCTGAGTTCTGTAACAAAAGCAGAAGACCTGCAGGAACTTTTTAGCAAATTTGGAGAAGTAATCTCCGCAAAAATTATTATGGACCGTGAGACCGGCTTTTCGAAGCGTTATGGTTTCGTTGAGATGGCTGATGACCGCGCTGGTTTCGAAGCTATCGAAAAACTTAACAACTCAGAGCTCGATGGCAGCCAGATCATTGTTAAGAGATCAGAGCCGAAGGCGGAAAAGAAACCTTTCAGGCCCCGTCGTGATTTCCGCGACAGGGATCGTGAACAGAAATACTAAAAAATGAGGGTGTCTAAGAAAGACACCCTTTCTTTTTGTACAATTCAGTTTTGAACGTTTTGCTGATAACAAAGAATAGAGGTTAACAATGACCTCTTTTTCATTTTACTTGTATCCTGTTACCGGGTTCCACCCATTTATTGCCAGAAGCGTAAAGAAGCCTATAACGTATGCTGCTATAACAAACCAGCCATATCTGACCCAGCGGCCAACTGAACGTGCTTCAGGGAACTTATTTGTTATTGCAACTCCGGCTGAAGAGCCGAACCATATCATGGATCCTCCGAAACCCACAGAGAAAGCCAGCATACCCCAGTCAAAGCCTCCCTCAATAAGAGCCAGCTTTGTCAGCGGTATATTATCAAACACTGAGGATACAAAGCCCATTATAAAGCTTGATTGCCATGAGGCTGGCGGCAGTTTCTCAACCGGCATCATAGAAGCTGAGAATACAAGT
>CAZGDJ010000295.1:0-4112 GCA_964524635.1 uncultured Rikenella sp.
TTTAACACAGAGGATATTCCATCAATGACATACCGGGTTGGCAATGTCTTTTTAAAGCAGGAGAGGCTCCTGGCACATTATGAGGAGCAGTTTCTGATCAGATTTACGATTCTTGATGCTGACGAGCCTGTAAAATTACAGTTCCGGCCTTTCCTGGCATTCAGGAGCATACATCAGCTGACCCACGCTAATATGTGGGCAAACACGCGCGTATACCCGGTGGCAAACGGAATAAAGATTTGTATGTATGAGGGGTTCCCATGGCTAAATATGCAGCTTTCATGTAAGTCAGAGTTTGTTCAGGTACCTGACTGGTATCTGGGAGTTGAATATGCAGAAGAGCAAAAACGCGGTTATGATTATTCTGAAGATCTTTTTGTCCCTGGTTTCTTCGAGGTTACAGCAAAAAAAGGCGATGTGATTGTCTTTTCTGCTTCAACAAACGAGGAAAAACCAGCAGGTTTTAAAAGTAAATTCACCAATACGGTTTCAACCAAGACCCCACGCAGTAACTTTAAAAACTGCCTTGTTAATGCGGCTCATCAGTTTGTTGAGAAGAGAGGTGACAATACCAATATTGTAGCTGGGTATCCATGGTTTGGATCATGGGGGCGTGATACATTCATTGCTCTTCCCGGTATTGCTTTGGCACGCAAGTCAGAAGATCTCTTTTCTGCAGTGCTTGATTCGCAGATCCGGCGTATGAAAGGAGGACTTTTTCCAAACATGGGAGACTTTGAAAACCCGGCTTTCAACAGCGTTGATGCTCCACTCTGGTTTTTCCATGCTGTTTACAGTTACGGAATTACTCCTTCTGAAGCATGGAAACGCTACGGGCTGCCGATGAAAGAAATACTAAACGCCTATCGCAACGGAACATCATTTGGTATCCATATGAGGACCAACGGACTCATTTATGCTGATGCACCTGGCAAAGCCCTTACATGGATGGATGCGGTAGTGCATGATGTTCCGGTAACACCACGTAACGGCTATGCAGTTGAAATTAATGCGCTTTGGTATAATGCTATCTGTTATTCACTTGAATGTGCGCGGGCTTCAGCGGATAAGAACTTCATCAAGGAATGGGGGGAGCTTCCAAAGTTGATCAATGAGTCATTCATTGAACTTTTCTGGGATGAGGAACTTGGTTACCTGGCCGATTATATCAATGACAATGAGGTTAGGAATATGCAGGTGCGACCAAATATGATCATAGCCACTTCACTGCCCTACTCCATGCTGAGAAAAGATCAGATGAAGAGTGTACTTGATCATGCAAACAGGGTATTAGTGACGCCGCGTGGTCTTAGATCTCTGTCGCCTGCTGAAGAAGGCTACAAGGGACACTGTGAAGGTACTCATGAAGAGAGAGACATGGCTTATCATCAGGGTACCATCTGGCCTTGGCTTATTGGTCCTTTCTGTGACGGGTGGCTGAAAGTCTATGGTGAAGGAGGTCTGCCTAGAGTGAAGAAGCTGATCATGGGTTTTGAAGATACTCTTACTGAAGCAGGTATTTCAACAATCTCAGAGATTTTTGACGGCGACCCTCCATACACTCCGAGAGGTGCAATATCTCAGGCATGGAGTGTAAGTGAGATTCTGAGGATACTTATGCTGATAGAGTCAATGAATAAAGAAAAAGAATAGCGATATGCGTGTGCTAATGTTTGGCTGGGAGTTTCCGCCGCATATAGCAGGCGGACTCGGCACAGCAAGTTACGGTCTCACCCGCGGCCTTGCCGCTCTGCCTGATGTGGATGTGACCTTTGTGGTCCCCAAAGCATGGGGTGACGAAGACCAGAGCATAGTCCGGCTCATCGGGGCAAATACGGTACCTGTTGCCTTTAGAAAAATCAAGATAAATTATTTCCTTAAATCAATAGAGAAAATAGAGGTTTTTTCAAAGCTTGTTCCTTATACTGACCCTGAGGACTTCTGGAAGATGACCAGAGGTGAACTGGCAGAAACGGATGTTCTGGTCAGGACAAACAAGGAGGGCAAAGTTGATTTCTCCGGTAGTTACGGTGTTTCTCTGATGGATGAGATACACAAATATTCAGTTGTGGCAGCAGTTATTGCAGGAGAAGAAAACTTTGATGTTATTCATGCTCATGACTGGCTTGCATACCCTGCCGGCATTGCTGCCAAAGCTGTATCGGGGAAACCACTGGTAATACATGTTCATGCAACAGATTTTGACCGCAGTGGTGGTAATGTCAATCCGGTGGTTTATGCTATGGAAAAGGAGGGGATGGAAGCTGCTGACAAGATCATTACTGTCAGTAACTTAACGCGTGATATTGTTATCAGCAAGTATAATATCAATCCCGAGAAGGTTAAGACAGTCTATAATGCTGTTGAACCTCTTCATCGTTCAGAGTTAGATAAACCGGAGAGAGGTTTTGATGATAAGGTTGTCACTTTCCTGGGCCGTATTACCTTGCAGAAAGGACCGGAGTACTTTATTGAAGCAGCCAGAATGGTACTATCACAAATGCCTAATGTCAGGTTTGTCATGGCCGGTTCAGGAGATATGATGGAAAGAATGATGCGCCATGCAGCTTCTTTGCGTGTTACTGACAGGTTTCACTTCACAGGCTTCCTGAAGGGTAATGATGTCTTCACAATGCTGGGTATGAGTGATGTGTATGTTATGCCATCGGTCTCAGAACCCTTTGGCATCTCACCTCTTGAAGCTATGCAGTCAAATGTACCGGTGATAATCAGCAAACAGAGCGGTGTGGCTGAGTTGCTTACCCATGCTGTGAAGGTTGATTTCTGGGATATAGAAGCAATGGCTGATGCAATTTATGGCATATTGACATATCCTGCATTGTCACGCATGTTTATAAGGAACGGTAAAGAGGAAGTTGAAAAACTGAAGTGGGAGAAGGCTGCCGGACATGTCAGTAAAATTTACAATGATGTATTGAACAGTCAAGCTAAATAATATGAGCACAGCACATAAGAAGGCCATCTGCATGTACTTTGAAGTTCATCAGCCTTTCAGGCTCAGACGCTATCGTTTTTTTGAGATGGGTCATGAGCATTATTATTATGATGACTTCATGAATGAATCCATTATGCGCAAAATTGCAGATCACTGTTACCTGCCATCAAACAGGATACTGCTCGATCTGCTTCGCAAACACAAAGGGAAGTTCAGAGTCACTTTCTCCCTTTCAGGTATAGTGATAGACCAGTTCAGGCTCTATGCACCTGAAGTGCTTGAGTCATTCAGGGAACTGGCCGACACCGGATACGTGGAGTTTCTTGCAGAGACGAACTCCCATTCACTTGCTTCTCTGATGGATCATGAAAGATTTTCCCGGCAGGTAAATATTCACCGCGATAAAATGATCGAGTATCTTGGTGTTGAACCAACATCAATCAGAAATACAGAGCTTATTTATTCAGACGAAATCGGAAGCTGGATGGCAGAAATGGGCTATAAGGCAACTGTTTCGGAAGGTGCAAAGCATATCCTTGGCTGGAAATCGCCTAACTTTTTATATTGTAATGCTATTAATCCACGACTGAAAGTTCTTCTGAGAAACTTCACATTGAGTGATGACATAGCATTCAGATTCTCTAACAAGTCCTGGTCCAGCTATCCACTAACCGCTGACAAATATGCCGCATGGATAAATGGACTTGCACCTTCTTCCGAGATCGTGAATATTTTTCTTGACTACGAAACGTTTGGAGAGCATCATAAGAAAGAGACAGGCATACTGGATTTCCTGAAGCATCTTCCGGATGCGATAATAAAAAAGACACCATTTAACTTTATGACTGTATCTGAGGTGGCTGATCAATACCAGCCTGTTTCGGTTCTCCATGTTCCCTCACCGATATCGTGGGCTGATGAAGAGAGGGACCTGACTGCATGGATGGGCAACGAATTACAAACGGCAGCTGTTGAAAAGCTCTATAGTCTGAGTGACAGGGTAGGCCGTTGTGGGTCAGATGAGCTTCTTCGTGATTGGATATATCTGCAGTCAAGTGACCATTTTTACTATATGTCTACAAAGTTCTTTTCTGATGGTGAAGTGCATGCATATTTCAATCCGTATGAAAATCCATACCAGGCATTCATGAATTAC
>CAZGDJ010000296.1:0-4087 GCA_964524635.1 uncultured Rikenella sp.
TATGCTTTCTTTTACCGTAACTTTGCCTGTACTGACAATTATATTTATCCGGATCAATTATTTATTCGGGCTATCCCATTTGTAAGTCTCAGTACAGTTGAGCATCACATTCTTTCCCCCGACGGTGATCCTGAAATCACCTTTTTCAAGGACCCATTTTGCATCAGCTCCCACAAAAGCCAGGTCACTGCCTTTGACCTTCAGCGTGACTGTCTTTGTCTCATCCGGCTGCAGCTCAATCTTTTCAAATGCCCTGAGTCTCTTATTGTCAGGCGTCAGAGATGCGTAAAGGTCAGAAGAGTATAGCAGCACGCTCTCCTTTCCTGCCATCTTTCCGGTGTTTTTAACATTCACTGTGAAGGTGATCTCATCAGTAGCTGTAAAATCAGACCTGTCAGCCTTAAGATCTGAGTATGTGAAAGTTGTATAGCTAAGACCATAACCCATTGGCCATTGAATATTTGTATGAGCATTGTAATTGTACGCACCAGCGATGGTTGCACGTTCTTCTGATACCTTGTAGTCATAGGTTGTTATGGCATTACAACAGCTGGGATAGGTAAAGGAGAGCCTGCCGCTGAAGTTAGCGTCCCCGGCAACAAGATTTGCCAGTGCATCTCCGCCATAGTTACCCGGTAGTATCACATTCACTATTGCAGTTGCAAGAGGAACAAGGTCGGCTATCACACGCGGCCGGCCTTCATTGAGAATAAGGATGAGAGGTTTACCTGTTGCTGCAAGAGCCTTTACGAGGCTGCTCTGGTTTTCGGAAATGAGAAGATTTGCAATATTCCCAGGTGTCTCTGCATAGGAGTTCTCACCGATGCATACCATTATGTAATCAGCATCAGATGAAGCTTTAACACATTTATCAATTTCAGAAAAATTTTCTTCAGTCCAGTTTCCTTCATCTTTATATGTCACACCTGGTTCAAATATTATATTCTCAGCACCGTACTTGTTCTGCATTGCCTCAAGAATGGTGTTGAAGTGACCGGTAAATTTTTCAATGTTGTTACCCTGCCATGTATAACTCCATCCGCCGTTCAGTCCACGCATGGTATTGGCATTGGGACCGGCAATAAGGATCTTTGCACCTTTTGCAAGAGGCAGCACAGCCTTCTCGTTTTTAAGAAGCACTATTGACTCTTCGGCGGCCTGGTAAGAGACAGCAGCGTGTTCCTTGCTGGCAAATTCCGGATAATCTTTCATCACAGTATAAGGGTTTTCAAACAGCCCCAGGCGATATTTAAGGCGGAGGACACGGCGTACAGCATCATCTATGCGACTCATAGGAACCTCTCCCTCTTCGACAAGCTCCTTAAGGTCAACACAGAACTGCCAGCTCGATGGCACCATTGCCATGTCAACACCGGCATTGATTGTCATCTTAACGGCCTCCTTATATGAAGATGCTATATGGTCACGCTCGTACAGGCTGGTGATGTCGGCCCAGTCGGTGACGATCATACCATCCCATCCAAGCTCTTCTTTCAGCCATTGAGTCAGGTATAGCTCGTTTGCCACCCCACACATTCCGTTGACAATTGACGAGTTGGTCATAACAGAGAGCGCTCCATGGCGTAATGCTTCAAGGTATGGCGCAAACTGCTTCTCACGCATGTCCTGCGGGTTTATGATTGCCGGCGTACGATCCATGCCGTTGGCAGGCACGCCATAGCCGAAATAATGCTTAAGGCAGGCTGCTATATTCTTATCTCCAACTTTATTGGGGTCAGTGCCCTGGAGGCCCAGCAGCACTTCACGTCCTATCTCTGATGACAGGTAACAGTCTTCACCAAAACCCTCATACTGACGTGACCATGCAGGCTGACGCCCCATGTCAAGGACTGGACTAAAGGTCCATGGCACCCCTGCAGCACGGGTTTCGTACGCATTGATCTCACCGCTTCTGCGGGCAAGATAACGGTTAAATGTGGCAGCCATGTTAACACCCTGCGGGAAAAGCGTGCCTTCGGAAATATATGTCGTCCCATGGATCTGATCAAGACCATAAAGACAAGGTATACCAACCGCCTTCAACGACTTATCCTGGATAAGCTTTATTATTGAATTCCAGGTTGTTACGCTTTGAGCCATGGTAAACGGAGTGTTAAGAATAGACCCGACCTTATATTTTACAAACACGGAATCCATTTTTGCAGCATCAGGACTGAATCCCTTTAGTGATGATAAAGCCTGTGCAAGCGAATAATACTGAAACATCATTGACCTCTTGCTTGCCGGATCGGCCATCTTTTTGGCATCAAACTTATCTTCAAGCCCATTCTCCTTCAGCAAAACAGAAAGATCACTTTCTGACAACGCAGACAATTTCATTGTTTCACTCATCATGTCAGGGAGAAGGAAATTTATTTCGAGCTGCGTCATCTGACCAACTTTCTCTTCGAGGGTCATTTTGGAGATGAGCTTGTCTATCTTCTTCTCTGTTTTCGGATCGGAAGGAATGACAGGCACAATATTCTGGGCTGAAGTGCTTTGTCCCGACAGGCACATGCCCGCCAATATTATTGCAAACAGATTTAAGACTTGATGTTTCATTACGTCGTATTGTTGATTTATATTTTTGTGATTTCTGTTATCAAAACTGAGCAGACAAAAATAGCGATTCATATAATATTGTAACAATAGCCATGAAAGGAATTACTTACGCTGCTTTCATGCTAAGTGATGCGAAATAAACGAATTAATTTAATATCGATGCCAGGCTGTTGTTGAATGAGATAAGTAAAATTCAAAGAAAACTTCTAAATTTATCTTTTGATGCAAAGAGTAAATTCAGTCAGCTGATTAACTGATTGAAAGTAATAACACATGGTAAAAATATATGAGGAAGCCATTGCTATATATTTTCGTACTATGTTTTTTTTGTCATGGCATGATGCTGTTTCCGCAGAAGCGGGAGCTGAAATTCAAAAACTACAGCATCACCGAAGGCTTATCCCATAATACTGTTCATTGCATAACACAGGACGACAAAGGCTTCTTATGGATTGGCACTGAAGACGGACTTAACAGGTTTGACGGGTACTCATTTACAACCTTTAAGAAGAACCCGGATGATCCTTATTCTATTTCGGATAATTTCATTAACTGCTTCTACAATGATAATGAGGGAAATCTGTGGATCGGGACAAACAACAATGGTATAAACAGATTCGACAAACATACCGAACGGTTTGAAGCTGTCACCTCTTATGAACTGAATGGCAAAACGATACCATTCAAAATGGTTTATTCCATTGTCGGGGATAGCAGGGGACACTTGTGGTTAGGCACCTTCAGCGGCCTGTTCGAGTTTGATCCGGCAACAAAAGAAATTGTTTCACAGTATCATTATAACACCTCCATTGATGGCCTCTCCGGAGAAGAGATCAGGTGCCTGTATATGGATAATAATGACATTTTGTGGATTGGCATGAATGAGGACGGACTAACAAGATTCGATATACAAAACAAAACATTCAGTCATTACCAGCATAGTGATGAAGTTAAAACAAGCCTCAGCGATAAAAGCGTCAGTTCCATACTGCGCGACAGCTCAGGAGTTCTATGGATAGGTACCGGCTGGGGACTGAATGCCATGGATGAAAAGACAGGGAAATTCAAATGTTATGTTCATGATACCGGTAATCCGAACTCTATCAGCAATAACATTGTATTCAGTCTCCTTGAAGACCATAAGGGAAACCTTTGGATTACCACCCTCAACGGTCTTAACATGTTTGACAGAGAGAATGACTGTTTTGTTAACTGGAAGTTCACCCCCAGTGTGCACCAGACTATCTCTGATAATTATATTTTTTCAGTCTTTGAAGATAAATATGGGCAGATCTGGCTTGGAACCGGAACTAAAGGGATTGATAAGTTCAACAATCAGACTAAAAATTTTAAACACTATTATGTCAATCCTCAGAACAGGATGAATGTTGCAAACAATACAATCAGAGAGATTTATGAGGACACTGATAACCTGATCTGGATTGGAATCCTTGACGGAGGTCTTAATATTTTTAATCCTGTAAATCATACACATAAGAGCTTCAGACATAACCCCTATGACGCT
>CAZGDJ010000297.1:0-4068 GCA_964524635.1 uncultured Rikenella sp.
AGTTTAAAAAGATACTCATGGAGGCTTTT
The DNA here is from genome assembly GCA_964524635.1 of uncultured Rikenella sp. Classification (GTDB taxonomy): domain Bacteria; phylum Bacteroidota; class Bacteroidia; order Bacteroidales; family VadinHA17; genus SR-FBR-E99. The sequence goes on from CAZGDJ010000297.1 coordinate 30, forward strand.
ACCTGAAAGCAGCAGCCTGTCAGTCATCTCAAGCCATTCTATTGTCCCGACGTAGTCTCTGAGCTGGTAACGATACAAACCTGTCTCAAGCCTGGCCTGGTTCAGCAACGGGCTCTCAGGATTGGTGCTTATGAATTTGTTCATGCGATATTCAGCGTCAGGCCCCATGAGTCTCATTGAGGCCAGTGCTGCAAAATATTCCGCATCTGATCTTTGCTGGCTGTTTCCAGACATATCAGTTTCAAGCCATTTGTCAAACAGTTCGATAGCCGTTGCATATTTCCCTTTGCCAAACATCTCATAACCTCCGTTCAGAAGTGAGGTCAGATCATCCCCTGAAAATGACGATTGTCCATTCAAAAATGTGCCCGCGGAAAGCAATGCTGCAGCTAAAATCATCAATATCTTTCTGTTCATAACTTTATCTTTTCTATGCCCTTCATTAATACAGAAAATGTCTGTCGCTGTCATTACAGAGGCAAATAATTCATTAATAGCATTTTGTATGCACTTTTGTGCATATTTTCACTTCGGGTAAAAATACAACTATATAACAGCCTGAAAAGCTCTTTATTGCGCATTTTATCAACATCTCTACCACCGATTGTTAATTCTTTTTTATTTTGCAGAAAAGTGATCGCCATGAATGAATTAAATCCCCTTGATACAATTATTGAACTTAAGGGATGTTCAATCTTCCAGCAGGATCATCTTGTACTGTCAGATGTAAACCTGAAAGTGGAAAAAGGCGAGTTCCTTTATCTTGTTGGCAGAGTAGGCAGCGGAAAGACATCCCTGATCCGAATTCTTAACGGTCAACTGCCTCTGACAGAAGGTGATGGATGGGTGGCAGGCTACAACCTCCGGAAACTAAAGAAACGTGAAATACCAGGACTGAGAAGAAAACTTGGAATCGTATTCCAGGACTTCCAGCTTCTGACAGACAGAACTGTCCATGATAATCTCGATTTTACGCTTAAAGCTACAGGATGGAAAGATAAGCAGGCTATTGAGGAACGCATTAAAGAGGTACTTGAGAAAGTAGGACTGCAGACCAAAGGATTCAAAATGCCTCACCAACTCTCAGGTGGTGAACAGCAAAGAGTAGTAATTGCCCGCGCCCTGCTAAATGATCCGGATATTATTCTGGCTGATGAACCAACAGGCAACCTCGATCCCGAGACATCTGAAGATATACACCTTTTACTTAAGGGAATCAGTGAGAATGGCAGAGCAGTGGTGATGTCAACACATAAGTATTCTCTGATGAAGAAATACCCGGCAAGGACTATCAGATGTGAAAATGGTAAGTTCACTGAAGTAAAATCTTCAGATGAGGAAATCGAGCTCTTATAGAATTCTTACTTTAATAATCTCACCGGCCATGGCAGGCTATTGCGGTAAATCCTGTAATAGGTGGTGCGCAGGCCGCCAAATGACTTCATAAACATTGCTATTGATGGAACGGAAGAGCCAGCAAAATCTACAATCTTAGCACTTCCTGAATTGTCCCTGATAACACTGTCTATAACATAATATGCGGTACGCAACTCCCTGCTTTTTTTACTTCCCGCAGTAAAAAGAAGAGTTAATCTGTTGTTTGCTTCGATGATAAAAATTCCCCATAAGAGCTTTCCTTTGGGAGATCTGACTCCAAGGATTTTTCCTCTCCCGGAACTCAGACAGAAGTCCATCAGGTGGTGCAATCTTCTGTAACTTATCTCCCTGATCACTCCGGCCCTGGCACCTATATTGTTTCTGAATAAGGTGATGATCTCCTGAGGCATAACATTATCAATAATATCCTGTGGGTAGCGCCGGGCAATATTAATATTTCTCCTGCAATCAGTTGAGTAGTTAAACCATAACTCATCATAGGATTCTTTCAGGCTAAGCTCAAAATTCGTTCTGCCTGTGACTTTAAACCCGGGCACTTCAATATCCTGAGCAATGGAGAGATCAATCAACCTGAAAAAATCAGGGATAAATCCAAGGAATTCCCTTGCCTTGTTTGTTCCCAGAGAGTCAGGAGAATACACTCCCAGTTGCTGAAGAAAGACAGGAGTGGCAATATAATTGAATCCGTACCTTCGAAAGACCGGAAGCGGCATCAGGGTTTCATAGTCATCATCAATAAGAGCTGACCACCCCGGAGCCATGATATCAAGATACCATGACAATGAGTAAGGTTTAAGCCCAGGTATTTCTGAAAGACAATTGTCCCATTTTTCCCGGTCAATTTCTTCATTATGAAGAAAAGCAATCACTTTTTCTGATATTTTAAAGTGGCCTCAAAGACAGCTCTCCATCCCTCCCAGCCTTCACTTTCTATCAGTGAAGTGTTATGCCATATCGACACAAAGAGCCCTCCTACTCTTTCAGTAATATCTATAAGTTGCTTTATTGTCTCTATTGCTGTTTCAGGCGACATGTTCCTGTACTGGCGCAGGGTGCCATCCATAGCCTGGAATGGCACAACCGTCAGGTTGGTTACTTTCTCTTTTCCAAGATCATAGAACCGATAGGGTCGAGCAATTCCTGCCCTGAAGCCAGGCTCATCAGCAAAACCCATAGTATAATCATAAGTAATCCCGGCACTTTCAAAAGCACGGTATGTGTCTGGCATTTTAAGCAGCAGCCAGTGCTGACGCGCTTTTTCAGGCTTATGCCCTGTTATATGACTATACCTCTCTATCTCGGTTTTCAGGACCCTGGGCCGGCCGGATGAATGATAAGACGGATGCAGGCCTGTGTTGAATTTACTGTCACATCTGGTGATAATTTCACAATAATCATGATCTTTATGCGAGGAATTCCGGTCATATTCACCATAGTCACCTACAGGGAAGAAGAAGACCACGTCACTTCCATACCTGCTTACTGTCTCATCAATATAAGAGAAGTTATCATATGGGTCCTCCTCTTTGCCCATAATAGTTTTAATTCTATCTGACTGGGATGTACCTCCGGCAATACCCTTTACAAAGCCCCCTACGCTCCTAAGGAAACCCCTGCTCCTATATGCAAAGGACTGATCAACATCTACTGTCAGTAAAGCCCTGAATTCATTATGTCGTATGGTAAGAACAGGATATCTCCTGACAAGGGTACTGGCAAGATACCTGGCCCATAGATCAACAACGGGCAGATGTAAAAACCCACATTTATAAGCAAAGGCTCTCTCTCCAGTAAAGCGGCCATGAGCATCACAAGTAAATGGCAGATACTCCTCGTACCTTGAAAGCATATAAAAGCATGCTGAGAAAATATCAAAGGGAAATGAGTCTCCCTCAGTTGCAAAAATCACAGGCAGGTCTCCCAATTGAACAAAATCAGGTTCTATATCTATAATTCCTTTTGAGAAAATAAAACCGGAGGGTCTGATGACAAGCTGCCCTGTTATATTCTCGCCGGAATAAATTATTGATGGATGACTGCCTATCTTCCTGCGATCTGTGGTTATTTCATATTCTATCCCCAGTATTGAATTAAATATGACATCTGCCACATATTCAAAACGTGGAGAAACCTCAGGAGAATAAATCTTTAGCGTTTTTTTTTCCATAGTTACAAATTTATGCAAATAAGACAAACAGTACCTTAAAAACAGAACAAACTAATTTCCAAAAAGAGTTCAGAATATTAAGGCATTATGCAGAAAATAAAATACGGATTGATAATCAGCAAAATAAAAAAAAAGCATGCCGGAAAACCTATGGGTCACAATGACCTGTTCAGTAAATATCTGAAAATTGAGTTAATTTTTGTTATTTTTGTCGATTGCATTGAAAAATAAATCTAAATATTCATACTATGGGTAAAGGTGATAAGAAATCAAAAAGAGGGAAAATAATTCTTGGTTCTTATGGCGTTCGTCGCAGTCATAAAGCTGGCAAAGCAAAACAGGTAGCAAAGGCTGAAACTAAGCCATTTGTGAAGCCTGTGGTAAAAGCTGAAGCAAAACCAGTTGAGAAACCAGTGGCAAAGGTTGAAGCAAAACCAAAAGAAGAACCGGTTGCTGAAGTCATCGTTGCTGAAG
>CAZGDJ010000298.1:0-4040 GCA_964524635.1 uncultured Rikenella sp.
GGCTATGGGCAGTATGATTATGAACATGACATAAACATACGGATTTACATAACCACTGAACTGTATATTATTGAATATCAGTATCTGCAGCAGAATCAGAATAACGAATGCCAGGGTGTATTTCAAGGCCCTATTCATTAATTACCTCCTCCTCCAGCAAATTTCTTTCATTTTTTTCCAGATTACCAATAATATAAACATTGGTAATTCTTTTAAAGTCTGGTGCCAGCTGAACCTGAATGGTTACAAAGTCTCCACCTTTTTTTTGTTTTTCAGTCACGGTTCCGACAACAAGCCCGGCTGGAAAAATGGCGGAGTATCCACTTGTAACAATAGTATCGCCCTGATTGATAACAACATGGTGAGGTATCTCTGACAACAACGCATACCTGTAGTTCTTGCCATCCCAGGCAAGCGATCCAAAGTAATTATTGTTTAAAATGCTGGCGCTAAGCCGAAAATCGCTGTTCAGTAGTGACATAGCTACAGAATAGTTTTGTGAAACTCCGACAGTGACTCCAATGACGCCATCGGCACTGGCTACTGCCATTCCAACGGTGACGCCATGCCTGCGACCTTTATCAATCGTTATAAAGTTCTTTTGCTTATTGACAGAATTGTTTACCACCTTTGCCGTAAGATATCTGTACTTCTGTGTTCTTAATGTGTCGTCAACATTTACAAAGGAACCCTCAGGAGTTATGTTAAGATCCACAAGTTTCTGACGCAACAATGTGTTTTCAGCAATTAGTTTATCATTAAGCTCTCTCAATCTGAAATAAGAACGGCCCCTCTCAATTCTTTTAGAAAAGGTTCCGGAGATGCTTCTGGCCCAGTTGGAGGCGATTGTCTGATGAAAAGAATGTGATGATGTCAGCATGACCATTGCTACTCCTTCCAGAATAAGGAATAAGATCAGGGTTTTATACCTGAGAAGGAAGTTAAGCAGGCTTCTCATTCATGCAGCATCTTTATCTCATCAGGAAAGGAAACTTATCGACGTTCTTAAGTGCTACACCTGTTCCCCTTACAACAGCATGTAACGGATCTTCCGCTACTCTGAACGGGATATTAATTTTATCTGTCAGTCGCTTGTCAAGACCCCTCAGCAGGGCACCTCCCCCTGTCAGAAAGATACCTTTTGTAACAATGTCAGAATAAAGCTCAGGGGGTGTTTGTTCAAGAACCTGAAGTATTGCAGCTTCTACCTTTGTGAGTGATTTGTCAAGACAGTAAGCTATTTCCTGATATGAAACCGGTATCTCGATTGGTAAAGACGTCATGATGTTAGGTCCGCGAACAACAAAATCGGCAGGAGGGTTTTCAATATCGGGAAGTGCAGCTCCAACTCCAATCTTAATATCCTCTGCAGTCTTCTCCCCTATTTTTATGTTATGCTGATGTCTCATGTATGCCTGAATGTCTCCGGTAAAACCGTCACCGGCTACACGGATTGATTTGTTGCATACTATTCCTCCAAGCGCAATGACTGCAATCTCTGTTGTGCCACCACCAATATCAACTACCATTGATCCTTCAGGAGCTTCAACATCAAGACCAATCCCAATTGCAGCGGCCATCGGTTCAAAGATGAGCCATACATCACGTCCTCCGGCATGCTCTGAAGAGTCACGCACAGCCCTGATCTCAACTTCAGTACTTCCTGAAGGTATGCAGACAACCATTTTCAGAGATGGTGAAAACATCCTGGGGCCCTTGTTGATCATTTTGATCATACCCCTGATCATAAGCTCAGCAGCATTAAAGTCAGCAATAACTCCATCTCTCAAAGGTCTTATGACCTTAATGTTTTCATGTGTACGACCATGCATCTGACGAGCCTTTTCACCTATCGCGATGAGTTTTCCGGTATTACGATCAATAGCTACTATTGAAGGTTCGTCGACAACGAGCTTATCATTGGTTATAATATTTGTGTTTGCAGTACCGAGATCTATCGCAATCTCCTGTGTAAGAAAAGAAAATAAACCCATGGATCAACTATATTATTTCTGTTTATACTTTAATGTTTAAAATGTCTTATACCTGTAAATACCATCGCAATATTATGTGCATTACAATAAGCTATTGAATCTTTATCACGGATAGATCCTCCTGGTTGAACGACAGCTCTGATACCTGCTTCGCAGGCTGTTTCTACCGAGTCAGCGAACGGGAAGTATGCATCAGAAGCCATCACAGCACCATCAAGAGAAAAACCAAATGTCCGTGCTTTATCTATTGCCTGACGTAAAGCATCAATTCTTGATGTTTGCCCTATTCCACTGGCGCATAGTTGCTTATCCTTTGCCAGAACAATTGCATTGGACCTGCTTTGCTTTACAATACGGTTGGCAAAGACAAGGTCATCAAGCTGACCGGGAGTAGGATGCGACTGAGTCACAGGCTTCATTTCGTCAGTACTTTCATTTTTCATATCACGCTCCTGCCAGAGTACGCCACCCAGCATCGATCTGAAAGAGGATGTATCAGCCCTGTAATCCTTTCTTTGCAAAATTATTCTGTTCTTCTTTTGTTTAAGTATTGCCAGAGCCTGTTCACTGAAAGCAGGAGCCAACACAACTTCAAGAAAAATCTTGTCCATTTCAGCAGCTGCCACCTCATCAACAGGCTTGTTTGAAATAGCTACTCCTCCGTATGCTGAAACCGGGTCACAGGCTAATGCAGCATCCCATGCCTCCCTGACAGTACCGCGTGATGCAACACCGCAGGCATTATTGTGCTTTAGTATTGCAACAGTTGTCTCATCAAACTCATTTATGAGAGAAATGGCGGAGTCAATATCAAGCAGATTGTTATATGATATCTCTTTCCCATGCAGCTGATCAAAGATTAACCCAAGATCGCCGTAAAATACTCCCTTCTGATGTGGATTTTCGCCATAACGCAAATGCTCGGAGGTTGTCAGACTCTGCTTAAAATAATCAGCCTCATGATTACTGTTGAACCAATTAAAAATGGCAGTGTCATAGTGAGAGGTAATGTTGAAGGCTTCAAGAGCAAACCTCTGCCTTTCTTCAATCGTTGTCACACCACCTCTGAGGTCAAGAAGCTGAAGAAGCTCGTCATACTGACTCCTCGAAGAGATGATAACCACATCCGCATGGTTCTTTGCACCAGCCCTGATTAATGAAATGCCTCCAATGTCAATTTTTTCAATTATCTCCGCATCAGAAGCACCTGTCGCAACTGTCTCTTCAAAGGGATAAAGATCAACAATGACAAGGTCAAACAAAGGTATCTTGTAATCCGATACCTGTTTCATGTCTCCCTCGTTGTCCCTCCGTGCAAGAATACCACCAAAAACGCCAGGATGCAGAGTCTTTACCCTCCCTCCCAGTATCGATGGGTAGGTAGTAATATCCTCAACTTTAACAGCATTGATCCCAAGATCGCTGATGAAATTAAATGTGCCTCCGGTTGAGACTATCCTGACACCCTGTGTAACGAGCTTTTTAACAATTGCTTCTAATCCATCTTTGTAATATACTGAAATAAAGGCACTCTGTATTTTTATTTCATTCATTTTCTGCGATTTAGATCAAATTGAACCCAGATGGCTGTAATCGGATAAAAATATATATTTTTTTTGACAACTATAGATTTCTTATTTATTTGAATTGATGAATTATCGCGGAGTTATTGATGCCTGATAATTGATTATCTTTGACAACAATTTATATCCTGAATATGCGCATAAGACTTTTAAGAGAGGGTTTTCTTTTTGCATTTAATTCGGTGGCTGTTAATAAGTTACGGACATTCCTCTCGCTCTTCGGAATTACAATAGGTATTATTTCGATTATCTCTGTTTTCACTGTTCTGGACTGGATGGAGAAGTCAATTAAAGATACTATAGCCACTCTGGGAGACAATACTTTATACATCCAGAAATGGCCATGGAGTTTTGATACCAATCTCGAATGGTGGGATATTATTGAATGGCCGGCACCATCTCCTGAAGAATATGAGGTTGTTCTTAATAAATCAAATGCCGCAGAAGCAGTTTGCTATGTTGC
>CAZGDJ010000299.1:0-3997 GCA_964524635.1 uncultured Rikenella sp.
ATATAGTTTAATCCCTAACTGTCAGATTAAGTCTTGACTAATTCAAATAAACTAGTTTTTGATGCACCGAATAGAAGCCCCTACCTCAATGTCCATCCCGCTGTTTCCCCCGCCTGGCAGGTCGGACTGATCATTCCTTAAAGATCGATAATAGTAGTAAGTTACCCTTTCTCCATTAACAATATAAGATATTTGAAATGTCGAAGACCACCATGACGTTCTATATCCAAGATTGTAAAACTTGCCATCCTTACCTCTATAACCTGCTGGTAAACCAGTAAATCCTGTTAAATTTCTTTTGTCTGAATAATCTGTATTTCCTACTGATCCTTCAACGGTTGATAATACCCAGTCGTAAGATGACGCCAAAGATTTTCCTAGCTTATCATTTATAATTGTTCCATCAAAATTATTACCATTGGCAATTAAAAAATTCTCAAGCTCCATCCAATCATTTTCTGATGGTAAATGCCAACCTGTGGGGCAAGCGGAAGTGGCTTGTGTCCAATTGTACAAAACGCCATATTTTTTGTAATTTTCTGTTGCCTTTGCTTCATTAACATCAGTACCTATATAACCATACACCCAGTTGCCCATTTTGTTGGAGGGGGGATTAACTTGACTAAGATACCTCATGTTTTCCGCCATCCAAATTTGATTACCTAGTTGAAGAGTCTTGTATACGTTGTTATCCCTTGGGTCCGTAAAAGAGCCATAGCTTACATTGGGATTGAAGATAATATTATTGTCTGCCATTGTTGTAAAGTTCCATACTTCAGACCATGGGGATGTTCCATAATCGTTTTTAGCATTCATCCGCCAATAATATGTTGTCCCCATTTCCAAATCATTTAATTGAAACCCAGTTCCGGTCACTGCATCATACTGAAAATCGATCACTGAAAAATACTGATCTTGTGATACCTGGATTGTATATGTCTCAGCAAGTGTTGAAGCACTCCACTGTAATGTAACTGGAATGGATAAGTTAGTTGCATTATTTGCTGGCTCTCTTAAAGCGGGAAACATCGGAGGTTGATTGTAAGCTAAGAGAGTATATTTGGTATATTTCTCCACAACCGCCAAATTAGCAATTAAGCCTCCTACATTCCCTCCAGCTAATATCACTGATCCCCATTTAAAAAAGTCACCCGCAATTTCAGGCAAGGTTTGCACTCCGGCATTGGCAACCAAGGTTTCTATGCTTTCCGGTAATACATTATTAGCAACCATGGAAATCACTTTTACTACACTCATTGTAAAATCAATTAGCCCAATCCCGGCTGTAGTTTCATCACTCTCATCTAAGGCATTTGGTGCATCTTTCAATAATAGTTTTATGGTGGCTACGAAGACTCTCATATCATCTGTTGGAATATCAAGGAGTCCCCCAACGCCCCACATGAGTTCAAGTGTTGGGAATATGATATAATTTAATGTGGTCTCGACTTCAGCTCTGCCCAGATCTTTTACCGATTGCGGGGCTACAACAGACGCCTTCCTCCAACCCATTCCAGCCACCCACAATTCACTTTGAGACGTGTTTATTACGGGCTCATAATCAAACTGTGCGGTAGTATGCTTCCAGAAAAATCCTAAAGTGATGAGTGAGCCATAGCTGAAAGTAGGTCCGCCTCCTACGCCTTCCAAGATCGGTCTGACATCTATTTCTTCCTCATCTTGATCCAAGTCTCGCTGGATTAAATTTACACATCGTAAAGCTCTATTGTGCAATTCGTATTTAATCGGTGGATTTACTTCATCCAAGGCAACGTCATTAATCCAATATAAATCAGACTTAGTAATTTCACTAGATTTTATAGAAAATGCATCAAAATATTCACTTATACATCCACTAAGTAAAGTATTGTATGTTGTTTCCAACACAATACTATTGAGACTCTTTGATTTTAAGTTACTTTTAAGATAGTTTTGAAAAGTATCGAAAGAACTTAGTGAAATAATATTGTCAACTGTCTTCAGTGCATCCCCAGGATTTGTAGTCGTAATACCTGGTGAAACAAAAACTAAAGACAAAGCAGTTGAATAATTGCTGATCTGCAGTACTTCTGTATTAGACCTATCTGGTAAAGAAAGAGTTAAAGCCCTTAGTTCATCTTTACTGTCTTTAACGAATAAAAGTTGAACGTAGTCTCTTGATACTATTGTACTAAATGTGGCATTATATAATGGGGAGTCGTCATCTCTTGAAGAAATTAATTTGAGATTATCGCCTCCAATTTCAGAAATATTTATCTCAATATTAGCTTCTTCCGATACGAGGGGATCAAAGTCACGATTGGTTGGCAAATCCTTTTCGCAAGATGCTAATGATAATATGCAATAAATAATTGGCCCCAAGAACAACCTAAATGCTACATTATTCTTCATGACAAGTTGGATCAATCTCGAGTTAAATTTAGCCTATTTACTTGAGACAGAACCGAAATATGAAATATTTCTATGGTGATAATTTTAGTGTTAGTCAAAACTAAGATTCCTTTTATCAATTCTTTTGTTGTCAGAGTACGTATAGACCTAAAATATTTGATATCACTCAGAGAGTATAGGAAAAAATTAACCGATATTTGTCTTAACCCCCTATACCTGACAAGTTTGATAAAGGCATCGAGAATCCTTAATGACCTACTTATATGTTTCTTTGTAACTGATAAATGAACTTGTCCCTCCGTTGTCGCAAGAAATCCATCTTTTTTACCATATTCATATTTAACTTCATTTTCCAAGGTATATCTGGTAGCTCTTATAAGTCTGTCCGGATCAAGTGGTTTTTTCGGTACAATCAAATAATGTCCGCCATATATTATCAGGAGGTTGGTAGTAGCTATTAAATGCTTTTCGGACTGGATGGATAAATAAAAAACACGGTTTACTATTTAACTACAAATGATTTATGCCAAACCGATGATATAGAGAACATTGCTCCTGAGAAGGTTTATGGATAATTGTAGAGCGAAAGCAGTAATGAAACTTATCATTGCACCTAATTTGAGGGCAATGATCCTTCATCTCTTGGTATCAGTTTATTCGGTTTCTTCTCTGACATTACTTGGATTTGCCTTCTCTCTGCCCTCTCCATGAGCTCAGCTTTCAGAGCTAATGCTTCCTCATACTTAGTTGTGCCTTTCGCTGCGGCTCTCAGGCTGATTAACCTGATGGTCCAGGCCAGAAATTTGCTTTCATCGATCGGGTTCATTGAGGGGATTTTTAATCAAACATTCATTAAAACAACCCCAAGGAGGAATGAATTTTGGGAGTCCCCAACACCCACTCCTTAATCTCATCTGGGGTGAATATCTCCTTGATGGCACTTATCAAAGTTGGCAATTATATTGATAATACCTGACATCAGAAGTTAAATTCTATCTGCAAACATTAATCTTTATATCTATTTCTTAATTGGATACATAAGAAAAGTAAATTGTATATTTATAATGGCTTCACTGAAAAATGAGACAGGAATGGAAATAAAAGCGTATCAGACACCTCTGGCAAGAGTGCATCTCAGGTGGATGGAGGATTACCGGCTGGACAGCCTGGTAGAAATGTACCATCAGGAGAGGCTTCAGGACTACCTCGCCAAGAAAGTGGAGTGGGCCGAGAACACAATCGCCCTTCTGATGAAGGACGGCAGGACCAGGCCGATGGCCGAGGAAGAAGTGATCGGGGAACTCTTAGCCCCACCGAGGGAGAGCGAACCGAGATGGTCCCGGGAGCTGAGACAGATGATTCCGGAGATCGAGAGAAGTCTCAAATCATGATTGTCAATCTCCCCTTCAGTTCTGCACATTAAGTGTTTCACGCAAGACGACTTCCAGGGGACTTGAATTCTCATATTCCTAAAGTCACCAATTTAAATTATTCCGTATCTTTGATTTGGCAGCATTCTCTTATCGAATAGTGGATTACACCACCATGCAGCTGGTTTGGACCCCTATTAATCGGACTTTTTTACAGACGGTTAAATATACATAAA
>CAZGDJ010000300.1:0-2936 GCA_964524635.1 uncultured Rikenella sp.
TTTGAATTTAATTTGCGACCATTATTGATTTCAGAATACTCTGGAACGATTTTTGTCGTTTTAGAGATATAATTTAAAACCTGAGAATGAAATCTAATTTTAGAAGGATTGGTTATGTAACCCTGATTGGACTGCTGTCGCTAATGTCATGCAATAACGATGGAGCGAAGAATACGAAGGCTTCAGGGAGAAATGAGAGAGACTCAGACAGAGGCAAAGGTGTAACACTGTTATTAAAGGATGCCGACCTGATGCAGGTAGATTCAAATCCTGAATATAATACAGCTGAATGGCGCTTTGAGGTAAAAGAACCCGGCAGGTATGATGTATGGCTGTCAAGCATCACCCGCGATACGTCTCATCTTCTTTTTGCAGAGAACGTTACTATCACTGCCGGTGACACAAGGCTTGAAAAAAGACCTGTTGGAGATGAGATTATTACAGACGACAAGGATGTTAAATCGCCATGGGTTAGAGCTGATTCGCATATGGGTTCTGTCTTCTTCAGCGAGCCGGGTGAATACCAGGTGCAGATAATAAGTGACAGGGTATTGCCTCCGTCAGCACGAAAGGATAACATCAATGAACGCACCCTTATTAATTCATTGATACTTAAGCCAATGATAAACTAACAAAAAATCCCCGGCAACACCGGGGATTTTTATTTGATCTAAGGCCAGATAATTCCCCTCCTGAACCATTTGGGGAAACTTACAGCTACAATTTTATTGATTCTTCAGTTTACTTTTCTTTTCTGCCCATTTTCTGGCGTTGACAAATGCTTTAATCCATGGAGTCACTTCATCCTTAAGCCTGTCAGCAGGTATATATCCACATTGCCATGGAAGGAATGCTCTTTCAAGATGCGGCATCATGACAAGATGCCTGCCATCGTCAGAGCATAACCCGGCGACATCATACATTGATCCGTTTGGATTTGCGGGATAGACAGAGCTGCTGTATCTCATAGTAATATTGTATTTATCCTCCGCATAAGGAAAGACAAAGCGTCCCTCACCATGGGCTACCCAGATGCCAAGCTCCATACCTGAAAGATCTGAAAGCATCACTGATTTGTTCGGGACAATCTTCACTCCAAGAAAATCAGACTCAAATTTGCCTGAGGCATTATGTTCAAGGCGTGGCATTTCCTTATGCTCAGGCATAATAAGCCCAAGTTCCGCCATCAACTGGCAACCATTGCAGACCCCCAGTGACAAAGTATCGTCACGCCTGTAAAAGTTTTCAAGAGCTTTCCTGGCTTTCTCATTGTACCGGAATGCACCTGCCCAGCCTTTGGCAGAGCCCAATACATCAGAATTTGAAAAACCTCCTACAAATACAATCATTTGGATCTCCTCAAGTGTTTCCCTTCCGCTGATGAGGTCAGTCATGTGTACATCCTTAACATCAAAGCCTGCAAGCCAGAGAGCATATGCCATCTCCCTGTCACCATTCACACCTTTCTCTCTGATGATGGCTGCTTTTACACCGGTCACTTTTTCCCGGTCAGGGCTAATACTCAGTGAACTAAAGGTTCCTTTAAATTCCTTAAAATCCAGTTTCAGGGCTTTATTGCCGTGGTTTTCAAAACGGATTTTTGCCAGCTCCTTACCACTCTGTCTGCGATCAAGAAGGTATGAACTCCTGTACCACAATGAGCGGTAATGATCTATATCAAAATCGAATTCCTTATGGCCGTTCTTAATGAATATCTTTCTTTCTGAGACAGTATGACCTATTGAATAAAACTTAATCCCATTTTCAAGCAGTTTTTCTTCTGCCTCTGCTTCATCACTGACCTGGATAATTATCCCTGGATTCTGACTGAAAAGAATTGCTGTAGTATCAGGATAATCCATCTCGCTGAGGTTAACAGCCATGCCTCCCTTGCGATTTGCAAAGCACATCTCAAGAAGTGATGTAATCATTCCTCCTGCAGAGATATCATGCCCGGCAATGATCATTCCTTTTCTTATCATCTCCTGGACAGTTTCAAAGACAACTGCAAAATATGCAGGATCGGTCACCGTGGGAGCTGTGTTACCTATACAATTCAGCACCTGCCCAAGTGCACTGCCCCCAAGTGCAGGCCCCATGCCACTCATATCAATATAAATAATTGATGCAACATCATCATTCCTGACTACTGGTTGAATGATAGACCTTATTTCTGATACCTGTCCGGCTGATGTAATAATAACTGTTCCAGGGCTATAAACTACACCATCAGGATATTTTTGGGTCATGGAAAGGCTGTCTTTTCCGGTTGGGATATTTATTCCCAGTGACAAGGCAAACTTGCTGGCGGCTTCAACTGCATCATACAATCTTGCGTCCTCACCTTTATTACGACAGGGCCACATCCAGTTAGCTGACAGTGAAACACTTTTCAGCCCGTCTGCCAGTGGGGCCCAGATAATATTAGTAAGGGCTTCCGCGATTGAAAGTACTGAACCGGCGGAAGGATCTATAAGCCCGGCAACAGGTGCATGACCGAGTGCTGTAGCCATACCATGATGACCGCGATAGTCAAGTGCAATGGCCCCAAGGTTATTTAAGGGCAGTTGAAGTTCTCCGGCACATTGCTGCATCGCTATGCGTCCTGTGACCGACCTGTCTACCTTGTTGGTAAGCCAGTCTTTGCATGCAACTTCCTCAAGCTGAAGCACATCACCAAGGTATTTGCCAGGGTCATCCGGATCGTATCTTAGTTCTCTGAACTTCGATTCTAAGGACTCATCATTCATAATAGTACGTGGGGGCTTGCCGAAAAAATCCTCTAACCTCAGATCTATGGGCTTCTCATTTGTCACCGGGTTATAAAAGGTAAATTGGTTGTCGCCAGTCACTTCCCCAATAATGTATATAGGTGCACGCTCTCTTGCGGCAACAGCCGTGATCAGACTAACGTCTTTCTTCTTCATTACCAGGCC
>CAZGDJ010000300.1:2946-3979 GCA_964524635.1 uncultured Rikenella sp.
TATTACCGTTCTTGGCGGATTGCCAAAGAGGGACTCAAGCTCAAGATCAACAGGTTTTTCCCCGGTTTTACCATTGTAGAAGGTGAACCGGTGGTCTCCGGTAATCTCCCCGATAATGTAGATCGGAGCTCTTTCCCTTTCTGCTATCATGATGAGCTTTTCGACATCCGAGGATCTGATTACAAGACCCATCCTTTCCTGGGACTCATTGCCTATGATCTCTTTTGCTGACAAAGTTGGGTCGCCTACTGGCAGTTTACTGATATCGATCTTTCCGCCCGTGCTTTCAACAAGCTCAGAGAGGCAGTTAAGATGGCCCCCGGCCCCATGATCATGAAGTGATATGACAGGATTATTATTGCTTTCTGCCATAGCTCTCAGGGCATTGAAAACTCTTTTCTGCATCTCAGGGTTGGCACGCTGCACTGCATTGAGCTCAATGGTACTATCAAACGCTCCGGTGTCAACTGATGAAACAGCGCCACCTCCCATGCCTATCCTGTAGTTGTCACCACCAAGCAATACGATAACATCACCCTTTTCAGGAGTGTGCTTTGTGCTGTCTTTCTTTTTTCCTATACCTATGCCTCCGGCAAGCATGATAACTTTATCAAAACCGAAGTTTCTCCTTTCCTCTGAATGCTCAAATGTCAGCACAGACCCGCAGATAAGAGGCTGACCGAATTTGTTTCCGAAATCGCTTGCTCCGTTTGATGCCTTGATAAGGATATCCTCAGGGGTCTGATAGAGCCATTTTCGTTCAGTGGTTCCTTTTTCCCATACTCTCCCTCCATCACTTCTGGGGTAGGAGGTCATATATACCGCTGTTCCGGCAATAGGCATGGCTCCTTTACCGCCTGCAATGCGATCGCGGATTTCACCACCGGTGCCGGTGGAGGCACCATTGAATGGCTCAACGGTTGTCGGGAAATTATGCGTTTCAGCTTTGAGTGAAATGACCGATTCCACTTTGCGAGTGACAAATTCAGAGGGCTGATCATCGTTCTGCGGCCCGAACAATTCAATTTCCGGT
>CAZGDJ010000301.1:0-3945 GCA_964524635.1 uncultured Rikenella sp.
CATCTTGCCCTTCTGGCTCCTCCTGAACTTGGTCTTCTTCGGTTGTAACATCGCTCAATTATATTATATTGTTATATTCTCAGCGGGCTTCTTTTTTTCCTCTGTCTTTTCTCTTGAAATTTCCGGCAGGAGATTTTCCGCCTTTAGGAGCTTTAGCTCCGAGGTTAGGGCTGAGATCACGTTTGCCATATACTTCACCATTGCAAATCCATACCTTGATGCCTATCAACCCTACTTTGGTGAGAGCTTCACCAAGAGCATAGTCAATATCAGCACGGAAAGTGTGGAGGGGAATTCTTCCATCCTTATAGGTTTCATTACGAGCCATTTCTGCACCACCAAGCCTTCCGGATATAACTACCTTTATACCTTCAGCACCCATACGCATCGTTGATGCGATAGCCATCTTGATAGCACGACGGTAAGATATCTTGCCTTCAACCTGGCGGGCAATGTTGCCTGCAACTATTGCAGCATCAAGCTCGGGACGCTTAACTTCATAGATGTTTATCTGTACTTCTTTCTTGGTGATCTTCTTCAGCTCCTCCTTGAGTTTATCAACTTCCTGTCCTCCCTTACCAATAATGATACCCGGGCGGGCTGTGTTAACAGTAACTGTAATGAGCTTAAGAGTACGCTCAATGACTATCTTTGACAGACTTGCCTTGGCAAGCCTGGCGTTGAGATACTCCCTTATCTTGGTATCCTCAACAAGTTTGCTTGAGAAGTCATTGCCACCGTACCAGTTAGAATCCCAGCCTTTGATGATTCCTACTCTGTTGCCTATCGGATTTACTTTTTGTCCCATCGTTTACTTTGAAATGTTTTCAACTTCTTGATTCCTGCTTCCCAGCACAAGGGTCACATGGTTAGATCTCTTGCGGATACGGTAAGCCCTTCCCTGAGGGGCTGGCTGTATCCTGCGAAGAATGCGGCCACCGTCAACCTGAACTTCTTTTATATAAAGGTTGCTGTCTTCAAGACGAACACCCTCATTTTTTGCCTGCCAGTTGGCGATAGCTGAGAGAAGCAGTTTCTCAACTCTGCGTGAAGCTTCTTTTGTGCTGAACTTAAGGATATCGAGAGCCTTATTAACTTCCTGACCTCTGATCAGTTCGGTCACATATCTCATTTTACGCGGAGAAGTAGGAACGTTCCGGAGAACAGCCTGTGACCTCTCCTTCGCAGCTTCTTTCCTTATGGCGGCACTATTTCTTTTTCTTGCACCCATCTCTGATAGTTTTTCAGTTTTTAAGATACATTACGTTACTTCTGTTTTCCTCCATGTCCGCGGAAGGTGCGGGTAGGCGCAAACTCACCCAGCTTATGACCAACCATGTTCTCGGTAACGTAAACAGGTATAAATTTATTCCCGTTGTGAACGGCTATAGTATGACCAACGAAGTCAGGCGAAATAACTGATCTTCTAGACCATGTCTTGATCACTGTCTTCTTTCCGCTGTCATTCATCTGCCCAACTTTATTTCCAAGGCTGAGGTCAATGAACGGCCCTTTTTTAATAGATCTACTCATAGTATCAATTATTTTTTCCTTCTTTCAACAATATGCTTATTTGAGTATTTGGTCAGGCTTCTTGTCTTGTAACCTTTAGCAGGCAAACCTTTGCGCGATCTCGGATGACCTCCGGATGCCCTTCCTTCACCACCACCCATGGGGTGATCAACAGGGTTCATAACAACACCCCTGGTCCTTGGTCTCCGTCCCAGCCAACGTTTGCGACCAGCTTTCCCAGATCTCTCAAGGCTGTGGTCCGGATTTGAAACAACACCAATAGTTGCGCGGCAGGTAGTAAGTACCATCCTTGTCTCACCTGAAGGAAGTTTGACAATGGCATACTTGCCATCACGGGCAGCCAGCTGTGCATACGTTCCTGCACTGCGTGCAAGAGCAGCACCCTTGCCTGGCTTAAGCTCAATATTATGTACAATTGTTCCAAGAGGAATATCCTCAAGGAACAGGGTATTTCCAATCTCAGGAGCGGCAGTTTTGCCTGACATAACAGTCTGTCCGGCTTTCAGTCCGTTTGGCGAAATAATATAACTCTTGACTCCGTCTGCATAGGTAAGCAGTGCGATCCTGGCCGAACGGTTGGGATCATACTCAATAGATGTCACTGTTGCAGAGACATTATCCTTTGTCCTCTGGAAATCAATTACGCGATACATCTTCTTGTGGCCGCCACCGATGTACCTCATGGTCCGTCTGCCGTTAACATTCCTTCCTCCTGATTTCTTAATCGGCTCGAGTAAGGATTTCTCCGGCACGTCGCGTGTAATCTCTTCAAAAGAGCTCGCGATCTTATGTCTCTGACCTGGTGTTACAGGCTTGATCTTTCTAACTGCCATAATACGTTAAATGTTGCTGTAAAAATCTATCGTTTCTCCCTTGGCCAAAGTCACAACAGCTTTTTTTGTAGCTGATGAACGACCAGTCTTCACTCCGGACTTGGTATAGCGGGTCTTGCTCTTGCCACCATAATTGATGGTATTGACTGACTCAACCTTCACGCCATAGAGCTCTTCTACTGCCTTCTTAATTTCAAGCTTGTTAGCTTTGGGTGCAACCAGAAAACCATACCGGTTGAATTTATCACCCAGGCTGGTCATTTTTTCTGTCACAATTGGCTTAAGTAAAATATCCATCACTCTTAGTTTTCTAGTTTTCAAAAGTTGACTGCAAAACATCAACTGCGCTCTCTGTAAGTACCAGTGTGGAAGCCTTCATAATGTTGTAAGTATTTAAATCACTGATTGTTACAACTTCAACTCCCGGTAAATTTCGAGATGACAAATATATATTTTTATTTTGTTCTGATAAAACAAAAAGTGATTTTTTATTCACTATGTTGAGACTTGCGCTCATTCCGGCCATTTTCGAGGTCTTTGGAGCTTCAAATGAAAAATCTTCAAGAACGATGATACTGTTCTCTTTTGCCTTATAAGACAGGGCTGATTTTTTGGCCAGTTGTTTTACCTTTTTATTCAGTTTGAAACCGTAGAATCTGGGCCTGGGGCCGAAGATGCGACCGCCGCCGCGGAACTCCGGGTTCTTGATACTGCCAAAACGTGCTGTTCCGGTACCCTTCTGTTTCTTTAACTTGCGAGTGCTACCCATGACTTCACTGCGTTCCTTGGCTTTATGCGTTCCCTGCCTCTGGTTGGCAAGATACTGCTTGGTGTCAAGGTAGATGGCATGATCATTAGGTTCAATACCGAAGATAGTATCATTCAGATTTACCTTTCTTCCGGTCTCTTTGCCTTCTATGTTAACTACTTTTACTTCCATCACTTTGTAATTATTATGTAACCACCTTTAGGACCGGGGACGGCGCCCTTAACAAGCAGCAGGTTATGTTCAAGCATTATTTTAACAATCCTTAGCTCTGTTTCCATCTGACGACCTCCCGTACGGCCTGCCATACGCATACCCGGCATAACCCTTGAAGGCCACGATGAAGCACCCATTGAACCCGGAGCTCTAAGCCTGTCATGCTGACCGTGAGTAGTACCGCCTACACCACCGAAGCCGTGACGTTTGATAACACCCTGAAACCCTTTTCCTTTGGTCCATCCTCTTACATCAAGGAAGGTGTCATCATTAAACAGGTCAACCCTTAATACATCTCCAAGCTTATACTTGTCTTCTTCAAATCCTGAGAATTCAGCAATTTTCCTTTTTGGGGCTGTATTCGCTTTTTTATGGTGACCAACCTCAGCCTTATTGGAGGCTTTTTCCTTTTTATCGTCAAAACCTAGCTGCAATGCTGAATAGCCATCTTTTTCCACGGTTTTTACCTGTGTGACAACACACGGTCCCACTTCGATAACCGTGCATGGGATATTCTTTCCGTCTTCAAAAACGGAGGTCATCCCTATTTTTTTTCCTATTAATCCCTGCATAATTCAGTATTTTTCCGGTTTCACA
>CAZGDJ010000302.1:0-3945 GCA_964524635.1 uncultured Rikenella sp.
AGCAAAAAATATCACTGAGGCAACGTCAGCGCCGGTAAGCGGATTAACACCATTATAAACGGCCTTAGCTTTTTCAGCGTTGCCTCTAAACCGGACAAGAGAGAACTCGGTCTCAACCATACCCGGGGCTATATTCGTAACCTTTATGCCGTTCGACAACAGATCAATGCGCATACCCCTTGATAATGCGTCAACGGCATGCTTTGATGCACAATAAACAGCTCCATTCTCGTACACTTCCTTGCCGGCTATTGAAGATACATTGATTATATGTCCGCAACCTTTCCTGACCATGTAAGGTACCAGTGTTCTGGTGACATACAGGAGACCTTTAACATTTGTATCAATCATACGATCCCAGTCATCAGTATCACCCTCATCTATATGACTCAGTCCGACAGCCAGCCCGGCATTATTTACAAGAATATCAATATCATGCCACTCTGCCGGAAGATTTCCCAAATGCTTCTCAACCTGTTTATTCTCCCTGACATCAAAACAAAGAGGCAGGACTTCAATGCCATATTCACTGACAAGATGCTCTGCAAGTTCATTCAGACGATCTTTTCTCCTTCCTGTAATAATAAGACGGCATCCTGCTTCAGCAAATTTTTCTGCTGTTGCTTCTCCTATGCCCGAAGTCGTTCCTGTGATTATTACTGTCTTTCTCATAACGATAAGTTTTTCAGTGCAGCAAAAGTAATCATTAATGTGGGTATATTTGGCTCGCAATTTAAGAATGATGCAGGTTATAAACAAGGAGAGAGAAATAAGGAAAGATAATGTCGGGGAGATGTTTGACTCAATAGCTCATCATTATGATTTCCTGAATCATTTCCTCTCACTTGGTGTGGATCGTCACTGGAGACAACGCGCAATTAAAATCATTTCAAAACATATTAAGCCGGAAAGGATCCTGGATGTTGCGACCGGCACTGGTGATATGGCTATAGCTTCGCTAAGACTTAAACCTTTGAAGGTCACGGGCATAGACATTAGCACCGCAATGCTGGAAATTGGAAGGGAAAAGCTTATCAGGAAGGGATTGACTGGAAAAATTGAGTTGCTGAAAGGAAATTCCGAGACAATAGAAAGTCCGGAAAAATCATTTGATGTTGTAATGTCAGCGTTCGGGGTACGAAATTTCAGAGACACTCTGAAAGGGCTTTCTGAGATGAACAGGGTGCTTCGTAAAGACGGAATGATAATGATTCTGGAGTTTTCGAGACCTGTCAGATTCCCACTTAAGCAACTCTATAATTTTTATTTTACCAGGGTTCTCCCATGGGTAGGGAAGAGGATTTCAGGAAATAAAAATGCTTATTCTTATCTTCCTGATTCAGTACTGCATTTTCCTGATAATGAGGAATTTTTGATGCTACTGCATAATGCTGGATTCATTAATGAGCAACAACAACGGCTGACAGGTGGCATAGCCAGTATCTATTATGCATTTAAAGATTGATTTTTTTGAATTACAATATTTTTAATATTTTTCGTGTTATTATATATATCTCTCATGAGTGTGCTTAAAAGAACCTTTATAATTATTTTTCTGGTCTTCTCGGTGGTCCTCTCTGCCCAGAAACAGAAACCCAAGAACGTTTCAACCTATGACGATAAGCCGCTTCACTTTGGCTTCAGCATGGGAATCAACACTATGGACTATAACATAAAACCCTCATCAATAGCTTATAAAACCGACTCCCTTTTTCCGGAGATAACATCACTTAAACCCGGGATAAACATTCAGGTGGTCATTGATTATCGTCCGTTGAAATATTTCGATGTCAGGTTTCTTCCCGGAGTATCTTTTGGCCAGAGGAATATTAACTTCTACAAAAACGGCACCCTTATCAATGATCAGCAGGTGCTTGAATCATCTTTTCTTGAGTTCCCCTTAATCTTTAAGACAAAAGGTACAAGGCTGAACAATACCAGACCTTTTCTTCTGGGAGGTTTGAATTTCAGATATGATCTGGCAGGTAAAAAGGAATATGATGAAGAGAAACCTGTGTATCTCAGGGTTCACAGGGGTGACCTCTACTATGAAGTCGGTGCCGGAATAGATTTTTATCTCACTTTCTTTAAGCTTACTGTTGAAGCAAAGATGTCAAATGGTATACGTGACGTGCTGGTGCATGAGCCAGCTCCGGGATATCCGCAATACTGCAACGCGATTGAATCCATGAGATCGCAGATGTGGGTTCTGGCATTTCATTTTGAATAGTCATGAATGAGGAATTCAGCCTGGTGCTGTCTCCCGAGATAGCTTTTGACGAGGCTGCCCTAAGGTCATTTCTTGTGAAGCAGACGGGGAAAAGCGACCTTGTCTACAGAATACTCAGACGCTCTGTCGACGCCAGAAAACCTGCGATCAGAATAAATATTACCATCGAGATTATGAATCCGGATGATGCCCCTGTGCAGATAGAACCGCTAAAGATGCGCAATGTCAGCAACGCACGCGAAATCATAGTTACAGGCAGCGGCCCTGCAGGTCTCTTTGCCTCGCTGAGATTGATAGAAGCCGGACTGAGACCTGTCATCCTGGAAAGAGGCACTGATGTTTCCTCGCGCAAACGGGACGTTGCTGCCATAAGTACCAGGCATATCGTTCTTCCTGATTCCAACTATTGCTTTGGCGAGGGAGGAGCCGGAACATTCTCAGATGGCAAATTATATACAAGATCCAAAAAAAGAGGAGACAACAGGCGCGTGCTTGAGCTGCTGGTCATTCATGGAGCAGACCCTGCGATAATGTATGAAGCTCATCCTCATCTTGGAACTGACAGGTTGCCTGAAATAATTAAAACTATACACAAGAGTATTACCGATGCCGGCGGTATAATAAGGTTTAACAGCCGCGTGACAGATATCATGATTGAGAACCGGCAAGTAACAGGAGTGCAGATCAATGGGAGTGAAATATTAAGGGCTGACGAAATGATCCTTGCTTCCGGACATTCAGCCCGGGATATATATTTTATCCTTGATAAATGTGGAGTTACCCTCGAGTTTAAGCCCTTTGCCATGGGTGTGAGAGTGGAACATCCCCAGGAACTCATTGACAGCATTCAGTATCATGGCAGGAGCAGAGGAAAGTATCTTCCTGCTGCCGCATATAATCTGGCCACTCAGGTCAGTGGAAGAGGAGTATATTCATTTTGCATGTGTCCCGGTGGCTTTATGGTTCCTTCTGCCACAGCCCCGGAAGAAGTAGTAATAAATGGTATGTCACCATCACAACGTAATTCACCCTGGGCCAACAGCGGCATTGTGACTGAAATTACACGTGAAAATGTACCTGGTGAATATGGCGCCGGGTCTCTGGCAGGCATTTACTACCAATCAGCTGTCGAAAAGCGTGCATGGCAGGAAGGAGGAAGAACTCAGTGTGCTCCTGCACAGAGACTGACAGACTTTGTCAGTTGTAAAACCTCATCTTCACTACCCAAAGGATCCTATTTCCCCGGCTTGACTCCATCATCACTTCATGAATGGATGCCGGGAGACATAACCCAAAAGCTTCAGGAGGGTTTCAGGGATTTCGGAAAGAGACTGAAAGGATTTATTACAGAGGAAGCACTGGTTGCAGCTGTTGAATCACGCACATCTTCACCTGTAAGGATAACTCGTGACAAGGATCTTCTGAATGCCGTGGGAATCAGTGGCCTTTATCCTGCAGGTGAGGGCGCTGGCTATGCTGGCGGAATTGTATCGTCTGCAGTAGATGGTATGCTGGCAGCAGAGAAGATTGCGGAGAAGTACTTGAAATAGAACAATAAGTTCCAGGGTTCCAAGGTTTCAAAGTTTCAAGGTTCTAAGTATGGATGAAACTCTGAAACATCTTACTCCCTTCTCCTTGCAAACTCCGAACAAATAATCGCTGCTGCCATGCTGACATTCAGTGACTCTATTCCAGCAAGAGGTTTCGCCGGCCCG
>CAZGDJ010000303.1:0-3931 GCA_964524635.1 uncultured Rikenella sp.
CCCAATTTGTGAGAGGCGGCGGCGCAGCGGCTCGTCGGAGACGAGGCGCGCCATAGCCACGGCTATGGCGTCTGCGCCGGCAGGGCCGGCGCAGACCGCTGCGCCGCCGCTTACCTCCGGCAATGATGTCGTGTCTGATAAGATACATGGCGTGCCGCAACGCATAGCCTCAATAACAGGGATGCCAAAACCTTCAAACCAGGGCACAAAAGTCAATGCTTCTGCTGCCCCGTAAAGCTTCCTTAATACCTCACGATTTACATTACCGGTGAAAAGTATGTCAGAATTGTACGGCGAAGCAGCAAGTGCCTTATTGAGGCTGCCAGTGAGATATAGCCTGTGACCTGCAAGCAACAGCACATGACTATAGCTGTTCTGTGAACGGAATACATCATAGGCTTTTATCAGAGTCTCAATATTTTTTCGCGGGGAGAAATTTCCCACAAACAAAAAATATGGTCTGCCTCCGGTGTACTCCTTCCTTGTTATGTCTGCCTCATCTCCATCAGGTGGAGAGAATATATCTGTAACACCATTATTGACAACATCAATTTTAGATGGATCGATTTTATATGTTGCAGAGATGTCATCTGCACAGAAGTGTGAAACGGTTGCGATTCTCCCAGCCTTACGTGCAATGCGCGGGAAGAAATACCTGTAATAATGACGGGTTAGGAGAGGTATATCTGACGGACGATGAACATGGCTAAGGTCATGTATCACCGGAACACATGGTACATCTGTCCGCAGAGGTATCAGTCCGTCAGGTGCAAAAAGTACATCAGCCCTGGCATGATCCAAAACCAACGGCAATTGCCGTTGATGCCAGTACCACCATAATAACGGATGCACGTTGCGTGGACTGATGGTTATGTATTCAATATTTGGAGCGACGACAGGTGGCTTTTTGTATTTCCTGTCACACAGAAGTATGAAACGATGTTCGGGATGCTTCAGAGTGATTCTCTTTATCACCTCATAAGTAAACCACCCTATTCCATCTTTAGGAACCTCTTTCAGAGATCGGGCATTAATGGCAATATTCATCAGGTGTATTCGTTTCTCAGGTACAAATGTGGTAAATAATTCATAAAATTGTGCTTGCAATAATTAATTACGGGAGAGCACGACATTGAGAAGAAAATTCCTTATAAATATTGTCTTTCTTCTCTTTGTCAGTATCATTGTCAAGGCTTTCTGGGTACTGGGAATTGACCGGACTGTCCAGAATATAGCAGGCGAGGAGTCGTATGGTTTATACTTCTCACTCTTCAGCTTTTCAGTGCTTTTTACTCTGGTCCTTGATATGGGACTGTCAGGCTTTAACAACCGTGCAATATCCGCTGACCCCTCAAGGGTAAAACTATACTTCGGGAATGTATTATTATTAAGACTGGCGCTCATTTTTGCCTATTTCTTTATCACATTGAGCACAGCGTGGTTGCTTGGATACTCCGGAAAGCAAATATCACTCCTCCTGGTTCTCATGTTCAACCAGATAATGGCCTCATTGATACTATGGCTCCGGTCAAACATCAGCGGTATGCAGTTCCTGATACTTGACAGTCTTCTCTCTGTTGCAGACAGGCTGATAATGATTATTATCTGCTCTTTTCTTCTCTGGGGAGGTATGGTCCCTTCTCCTTTCCGAATTGAATGGTTTGTAATGTCTCAGACAGCAGCTTATCTTATTGTTCTCATCATTTCATTCATTGTCGTTATCCGCCGGGGTGGTGTTTCAGATATAAGATTCAGCTCATCTGTTTTAAAGGGTATTGTTATCTCCGGAGTTCCTTATGCCGTTGTAATGTTCACAATGACATTATACTGGAGGGCAGACTCAGTTATGATAGAGAGGCTTCTGCCTGATGGCACAATACAGGCAGGCAATTATGCCCAGGCCTTCAGACTCTTTGATGCCTTTTCAATGATACCAATCATGTTTGGAGGTCTTCTCTTACCTATTTTCTCAAAGGAGCTGGCGTCTGGAAATGACATCCGACCTCTTGCCTCAATGGCTTCAGGGATGCTGATGACTCCGGTCGGAATAATTGCTTTGACACTTGCAACATGGTCACGTGAGATATTGGATGTTCTGTATGTCAACCCTGCTGATAATTCAGTAATGACCTTCAGTGTACTGATGGTTACCCTTCTGCCGGTGGGAATAACATACATCAGCAGTACCATGATGACGGCCGGAGGCATGATACGCTCACTGGGAATTGTTACAGCGATAGCTATGATTGTCAACGTTGTTCTTAACTTTTTACTGATCCCTTCACTGGCTGGTACCGGAGCAGCTGTTGCAGCCCTTTTCACACAGCTTTTGGTAGCCATTTCCTGTACAATTGCTGTTCATCGGAGAATGATGGGTTTCATCAAATGGAAAACAGCTGTGCCTTTTTTTGCGACAATGTTGTTAATACTTGCTATTGGATTGATATTTAGAAAATTAAATGTATCATGGCTTCTTGCAGCGTCATTGCAACTGATGATGGGGATAATCATGGCGCTAATTCTCAGACTGATTGAGCCATTGAAAAGCATTAAACTATTACTTCAAAAACAATAATTGTATTCAAAAAGTGTTATTTTTGGACTCAGAATATTAAAAGTCTGATATGAAGGGTTTTATTGCAGGTGTTGTGTTGATTTTATTTTTTTCTCAGACACATGCGCAGTCAAGCTTTGCATTGTCTCACCAGGTGATGGTTCCTGCAGCTGCTGTCATGACAGCAGGTGGCACATCATACCAGCAGACCGTTGGTGAGGCAGTGGTGGAGATTGTTGTTCTCTCACCATATACATTGACGCAGGGTTTCCAGCAACCAAGATTCACGCCTGAAAACGAACTTCCTCCTGTTGAAGGTAATGGCGTCAAATATTGGCCAAATCCAATGACTGGCAGACCGGATTACATTTTACATATCTGGATATTTGGGGACGTTGGAAGGAATTATGATATAATAATTGCAAATTTTGCCGGATCGGTTGTTTACAGAGGTAAGGAGGAACTGTATGGATTACATAGTTTTGTCCACGAGGTGGATATGACGCCAATGTGTAACGGAATATATCTGGTGAGAGTAATTAGTAAAGACGGATTTATTGACAGGTCATTTAAGATTGATAAACTGTAAAGAGACTGTAATGAAAAAAGATTTATCTTTTATTTTGACGGCTTTGATGCTCATTTTTACAGGGGCAGGGATGATCTCAGGTCAGGGAACGGTACCTGCCGGCATAAATTACCAGGCTGTTGCACGCAACAGCATCGGAGAAGAGATTGTAAATTCTGATATTGAGGTCAGGTTTTCAATACATGCCGGATCACCAATTGGCGATATAGTCTACCAGGAGGTATTTACAGATGTGACCACTTCAAAATATGGTGTTTTCTCCCTGATAGTCGGGAAAGGGGATTATGCAAGCGGTTCTGCGGCATCATTTTCTGAGATAGACTGGTCAACGGCTAACCATTACCTGCAGGTTGAGGTCAAGTTTGAGAATATCTTCATGGATATGGGCACTATGCAGTTCATGGCAGTTCCTTATGCATTGTATGCGCAGCAGTCTCTTGAGCCCGGCCCTGCAGGTCCGGCAGGAGAAAAAGGTGACAAAGGCGATCCGGGAGACCCTGCATCTGATAACCAGACGTTATCCGTTGTGAATGTTGATGGATCTGACTACCTGGCAATATCAGGAGGTAATTCGGTTAAGGTTTCCAACATCGAGAATGATGGTGACCCCACTAATGAGCTTCAGGATCTAAGACTCAATAGTAATATTCTTACAATAACGCAATTTTCGCCTGCAACCCAGATCAACCTGGCCCCGTACAATCAGACTCTGAGTTATAATTCAGGAACCTATGTTCTTGGTATATCAGGCCAGGCAGCTACGGTTGACCTCTCCGGCCTCAAAAATG
>CAZGDJ010000304.1:0-3904 GCA_964524635.1 uncultured Rikenella sp.
GTTGAGGTTATCCATGAAGAAGACCTCTACTCGGAGTATTATACCCTGATAATTGCTGCACTTATATTTATTTTCATGATACTTGCATCTGTGTTTGAATCAATATCCACTCCGTTTGTAATGCTGTTTTCAATACCGCTGGCTATTCTGGGCGCTATCCTTGCCCTTGCACTGACTAACACAGCAATGAGCATTTACGGTATGCTCGGATTTGTCATGCTGATCGGGCTTGTAGGTAAAAACGCCATTCTGCTGGTTGACTTTACCAATGATGCACTGAAAGAGGGTAAATCAATTGATGCAGCATTGACACAGGCTGTTCAGATACGTACCAGGCCTATACTTATGACCGCACTGTCAACAATTATCGGGATGCTTCCTGTTGCTCTTTCCACAGGAGCCGGTGCTGAGCTGCGTAACGGCCTGGCATGGGTCATTATCGGAGGGATGGCTCTTTCAACATTCCTGACTCTTATTGTTGTACCGGTTATGTTCAAGATCATCCATTCATTCCGAAAGAAGAGCAGTAATAAGCCTGATATTGAAAAGCTTATGTACGAGTAGGTTGGCTGAAGTTACTCATAGTAAGGAATTTACCCTTTACTGTTTCAAGGGAGGAAAAGCTGAGGGGTAAAAGTGAACGATGAATATCGAACAAGGAATGATGATTTATGAAGATTTAATACTTCGTTATTCTTAATTCGTTAATCCTTGTTCTTAAATCAAAGAATGAATATAAATAAATAATTTCCCCTCCTAAGTTAGGAGGGGTACTGCTCCAATACCTTGGAGCAGGGGGGTGGTATTTTTTTTACTAGTGATGTTACTGAAGGATACACAGGCCAACTCCCCCTCTCCGCCAAATGGCGGATCGGGGGACTCCCCGCTAAAGCGGGGCAATCTCTCCTGACACAGGAGGCGAAACTTTGACCTGGGTTTTGCACCCTGACTTTTCCTACTGATCAGATGATGGAGGGAAAGGGGCAATATTTGAATTAACCCTGAAACTCTGAAACCTTTCCCTATTAACAGCCTGACTGCTATTTTCTTATTAACCATTGCGCAAGAAATTGATCGTTAAGTGAATATGCTTTGTTTGAATAGGTGACAAGCTCTTTATCTTCAAGGCTTTTAATAGTCTGAGCCACTGAACTTGCAGCACCGAGATCATACTTCGAGAGAAATTCATTGCCGGTAGGGTTTGCCACTGACCTGTTGAAGGCGACGGATCGCAGGACCCTGAATTGCAGCGGTGTAATAAGGTTCATGTAGCTGGCATAGACTGCTTCATTCTCTGTAATGATCCTGAGCAGGGTTTCATTGACAAGTGTTTTGTCAGTTTTCCTTTTCTGGCTGAATAGCCTGTTACAAAGAAACTGGACATAGAATGTATGAAGACCAGTAATATCAAATATTTCATTTATTGCTTCTTCAGTTATTCTCTCACTCTTATAATTGAATTTATGTGTTATGAATTCACGATAGGAGGCTTCAGGGATTTTGTTCAGCTCCAGTATCTGAGTGCTGTTATAGAAGGGCCTGCCGGCTGACATAAAAATGTTTGACAATACATGCTTACGGCTTCCTGAGAAGATCATGGTCACATTATTTGAATGCTGAACCTGGCACCTGAGGGCAGCTTCCAGGTTTTTCTCAGGATAGTTTGTCACCTGCTGGAACTCATCAATAGCTATCACCAGTCTCTTTTTTTGCTTTCTTATATACTCAAATATTATCTCCAGAGAGGTAAGAGCTTCCTTCTCATCAACAACGGTAAGGGTCACATTAGGCTCACCTGTCATACTGTCAATAGATATCCGGGGCCTGAGTGAGGCAAGATTCTTCAATACCTTCTTCAGAGCTGTCTCATTCCTCGAGAGCGCAGAAAGCACAGCCCTCCCCAGTGTTTCAGTGAATTCTTTTACTGAGGTTGTGGCCAGGATATCTATGTAGACGGGTATAAACAGCTTTTTGTTCACTCCATGCCAGAAGATATGTTTTATCAAGCCTGTTTTACCCATTCTCCGCGGTGAGATTATTGTTGTATGGCGGTTATTGGTGACCGACTCAAGGAGTGTCTCTGTTTCCTGTTCTCTGTCACAGAAATAGTCAGGTGACAGGTACCCGCTGACCAAAAAAGGATTCATTTCCATGATATGCATTACATAAAATGTGTAACGCAATTTATGAAAAAATTTTGACAATATGTTTTTTTTAAGAATACATAAGTCATCCTTGCCGTTATTTGCAGATAAATTCATATTGATCATCCGCAAGTGTTTAAACCCCTTCAATCAGAGAGCATCAGGATGATTATTCTGACTTACTCCCAGGGCAAAGTGATTTTTATTTGAACTTTATTACCTTTGCTTCACTGATTCTGATATCGGAATTATAAATATCCAATTTGCAAATTGAAATTTAAGCTGTCCGTAGATAAAGAAATACTTTTTAGTGTGAAATGTACACTTAAACCAAGTTATACGACATGGTTCTCTTTTGATAATATCAGAAGGTATCTTCTGTTTTTGTTTATTTGTACGAATGGCTTAATCAGTGCGCAGGTACAGCTTAATGTCGGTTCAGGTTATAAGTATCTGAAAGGTTCAGATGCTGGTACCCTTTCTGCTGACTGGATGACAGACTCTTTTGATGATTCAGGATGGAGCACCGGAAATGCTCCCTTTCGCTATGGAGACGGTACAGGAGGTACGCAGCTCACCGATATGCTGAACTCTTATTCGACACTCTACCTGCGTTCAAAATTCAATGCTTTCTCTATCGACAGAATAAAAGAACTGACCTTCTCAATAAACTTTGATGACGGATTTGTAATCTGGATAAACGGCGAAATTGTTCTGAGTCAGAACGCTCCTTCAACCCTTTCATCAACATCGCTTGCCACTGCCAACCATGAATCAGGCGCCTTTATGAACTTCACAATTGATACTGCAGATGTTAAGCTTGTTGAAGGAGAAAATATACTATGCATACAGGGACTGAATGTCACATTAAACAGTTCCGATTTTTATTTCGATATGGGTATCAATGCATCACTTTCAATGCCGGAAGTACCGGATTCCATGAAAGTGATGTTTGATCATGAGGCAGGTTTCAGCACTGCCCCATTTAACCTTATGATGGAAACTGAAGTTGCCGGATATAGTATTATTTATACCCTTGATGGCAGTAATCCCCAGACATCAGCCACCGCAATCCAGAGTACTTCTCCGGTCTCCATTCTGGTAGATCCTGAAAGCACAGTTGGAAGGGCACAAACGCCGGTTTTCATCGTGCGTGCTTCCCTGGGGCAGGCAGGATTTTCGCCTTCTAAACCGGTAACGAGGTCATTTATTTTCATTGATAAAGTATTGACACAGTCTCATCCAGGAGGTGACTGGCCGACAACTAACATTAATGGGCAGTCTATAGACCTTGAGATGGATCCTGATATTGTGAACGATGCGAGATACAGTGCACAAATGGAAGAGAGCCTGCTGGAAGTACCCAGCATCTCCCTTGTGACGGATAATGCTGATATGTTCAGCTCCTCTTCGGGTATTTACGTAAATGCATATAGTCATGGTGAGCAGTGGGAGCGTGAGTGCTCTGTTGAATTGATTAACCCTGATAATTCACAAGGCTTTCAGGTCAATGCAGGTGTCCGTATCCGTGGAGGAGCAAGTCGCACTGGCAGTAATCCGAAACATGCATTTCGTCTCTTCTTCAGAAAAGAATACGGCCCCGGTAAACTTGTCTTCCCTCTTTTCGGCGATGAAGGGGCTACGGAATTCGATAAGATTGATTTACGGACTGAACAAAACTATTCCTGGAGCAAAGATGGCGACACACATAACACCTTCCTGAGAGATATCTTCTCACGTGACCTGCAGCGGGATATGGG
>CAZGDJ010000305.1:0-3855 GCA_964524635.1 uncultured Rikenella sp.
CAGGCTTAATAAGCTATGCCCCGCCAATGACCATGAGGCAATGATGAATCGTATGACTGCAGTAATTGAAAACAAGGATCTGCAGATCAGCGAATTGAAGACAAAGCTGGTTAACCTGGAGAATAAAGGAGAAAAAGTAATGAAGGTGGCTGTTAAAGTAAAAAAGGAGACAGCAACTGCTCCGACAAGGAGAAAGAGTGAGGCACTGAAGCAGCCATCAAAGCTTAAAGCTGCTGCGAGGGCAGTGGTAAGCAGCGTCGTTACCGAAGAGCCTGCAAAAAAGTCTCGGGCAAAGAAGGCGACTGAAAAAAAAATTGCTGAAAAGGAGACTAAAACAATTAAGAAAGCAGTGAAAAAAACATCAGCTTCAAATACTTCGGTAAAAACAACTGCAATAAAAAAGAATAAAAAGAAAGAGTAGTTTTATTGCCCTAATGACCGGAAAGTAATGATACTGGATGCCCGGTTTTATTAAGAAACAGAAAGATGAAAGCAGATTTTTTATTTGAGACCAGCTGGGAGGTATGCAACAAGGTTGGAGGTATTCATACTGTCATTTCAACAAAAGCTCTGAATGTCAGAAATGAGTTTGGCGATAACTACGTACTTATCGGTCCTGATGTATGGCGTGATGACAAAACAAATCCGGAGTTCCTTCCTGATGATTCGTTGTTCCAACAGTGGAAAGCTATTGCAATACTAGAGGGTCTGAAGGTACGCTCCGGAAGATGGAACATTGAAGGGCAACCAATAGTGCTTTTAATTGATTTCACACCATATTTTGGTCAGCAGAATGAAATTTTTGCACAGTTCTGGGAGACATATAAGCTTGACAGTATTTCCGGACAATGGGATTATATTGAACCGGCTCTGTTCGGTTTTGCTGCAGGGAAAATAATTGAGAGCTTTACAAATTTCTACCGTGAATATCCAAGGGTAGTGGCTCAGTTTCATGAATGGATGACAGGCACAGGTGTACTGTATATTGAGAAAAACGCTCCATGGATCGCCACTTCATTTACCACTCATGCAACGGTTCTCGGACGAAGCATTGCCGGTAACAACAGACCTCTTTACAGTAAGATGTCAAGTTTCAATCCCGGACAGACTGCTCATGAATTTAATGTTGTTTCAAAGCAATCGCTGGAGAAGATAACAGCGAATGTTGCGGATGTTTTCACTGCCGTGAGTGATATAACAGGCAGTGAATGCAGTGCTTTCCTGGGTAAGAAACCTGATGTTATCACTCCAAATGGTTTTGAAGATTCTTTTGTCCCGGCTTCACAGGATTTTGACAGGTGCCGTACCAAGGCCCGGGAGAAGCTCCTGAAGGTAGCAGGAACAATACTTGGCTACCAGCTTCCTCCCGACACTCTGCTGGTTTCAACAAGCGGACGCTATGAATTCCGTAATAAAGGAATAGACCTTTTCTTAAAGGCCCTTGGAGAGATTAACCGTAAACATGGCGGTAACAGGCCATGTGTCGCTTTCATTCTTGTGCCTGCATATCACAAAGGTCCAAGACAGGATCTAATAAATGCTTTAAATGATGGTGGCATTGTCACGCGAGAAGACAAATATCTGACTCACGGATTACACTATAAAAATGATGACCCTGTGATGAACCTTATAGCTAAGGAAAACCTGCAGAATAACCAGTCGGACAGGGTAAAAGTCATTTTTGTGCCCTCATATCTTAACGGCGATGATGGCATTTTCAACAAGACTTACTATGATCTTCTTATTGGTTTTGACCTCACACTTTACCCGTCATATTATGAGCCCTGGGGCTATACTCCCCTTGAGAGCCTGATGTTCCATGTTCCCACGGTGACAACCACATTATCAGGTTTTGGAATGTGGGTAAATGATTATTGTAATGATCCGGGCGATGGATGCCTGGTGGTTGAACGCACTGACGACAATGAACCGGCAGTTGTATCTGACATGGCAGGCTGTATTGAGAAGTTCATAAATATGAACAATGAAGATGCAGTCAAATCGCGTACTAAGGCATGGGAAGTATCGCGTATTGCTAACTGGAATACATTATTTCACTATTATACTGATGCTTACAGTCTGGCTCTTGAAAAAAGCGAAGAACGACGAGAGCAACCAAGAGAATATTCCCGCATTCTTGAGGCAGTCGAGGTGCAGGTTCGTAAACCTCACCAGGTACCTGTATGGAAAGATATTTATGTTCAGTCTGAGTTGCCTGAGCGTATCAGCTACCTGAAGGAACTGGCCGGCAATCTGTGGTGGTCATGGAATAATGAGGCGGAATTACTGTTTCGCAGGATGGATCCCACCCTTTGGGAAGAGGTGGCCCATAACCCGCGAAAACTAATTGAATCAATTGATTACAAACGTCTTGTTGTCCTGGCAGATGACGAAGTATTCCTTGATGACTCCGACCGGATTTACAACCAGTTCAACGAGTACATCAACAGACCGGATAACCCCGAAATGCCTTCAGTAGCTTATTTTAGTATGGAGTTCGGGATACATCCCTGTCTGAAGATATACTCAGGAGGTCTTGGCGTACTTGCAGGAGATTACCTGAAGGAGGCAAGTGATTCAAATATCAACATCACGGGAGTAGGACTGTTATATCGTTACGGGTATTTCAGGCAGAAGCTTGGCCCTCACGGAGAACAACAGGCAATCTATGAAGCAGAAGACTTTTCTCAATTGCCTGTAAGCCCTGTGAAGGATGTGAAAAACAATCACC
Organism: uncultured Rikenella sp.; assembly: GCA_964524635.1. Lineage (GTDB taxonomy): Bacteria > Bacteroidota > Bacteroidia > Bacteroidales > VadinHA17 > SR-FBR-E99. The sequence goes on from CAZGDJ010000305.1 coordinate 2,732, forward strand.
TGACCATTTCCCTTACATGGCCGGGGCGGACAGTCAAAGCCCGGGTATGGCTGGCTTCTGTAGGAAAGGTCAAACTGTATCTTCTCGATACTGATCTTGATGACAACATACCGGAAGACAGGACTATAACACATTATCTCTATGGAGGAGATTCAGAAATCAGAATGAAACAGGAACTTATCCTGGGTATTGGTGGAATGCGTATGCTGCAAGCTCTTGGAATTAATCCTGAAATCTATCATAGCAACGAAGGCCATTCTGCTTTTATCGGCCTCGAACGCCTGCGGAGATTAATAGAAGATGATCATCTCACTTTCCAGGAAGCAAAGGAGATAGTGAGAGCTTCAACGCTTTTCACTACACATACGCCTGTTCCTGCAGGTCATGATGCTTTTGAGGAAGATCTGCTTAGAAAATATATTTCACATTATCACGGCAGGCTTAATATTACATGGGATGAAATGATTGCCCTGGGTCGCTGTGAAGGTGATCATGACCGTAAGTTTAACATGAGTTATCTTGCTGCCAGACTCTCACAGGAGATGAATGGAGTAAGTGAGTTGCATGGTCAGGTATCAAGAGGGCTCTTCTCAAAACTCTGGCCGGGGTATCTTCAGGATGAGCTTTACATAGGACACGTGACAAATGGAGTACATCACTCGACATGGATGGCCCCGGAGTGGAGACAGATATATGAGAATCTGACCGGATCTGCCAACTTTGACCAGAACAATATTGACAACTGGGATAAGATCTACCAGCTTGAGGATGCAAAGGTCTTTGAAATAAAAATGAAGCTGAAGAAAAAGCTATTTGATAATATACGCAAGAGGCTTCAGTCTGATATGCTGGAACGTCATGTCAGCCCCCGTATGTTAATGAATATCAGTAGCCATCTTAATGAAAAAGCGCTCACAATAGGTTTTGCCCGACGGTTTGCGACATATAAAAGAGCTCATCTTTTGTTCCGTGATCTTGACAGGCTGGCCAGGATTGTCAACAATCCCGAAAGGCCGGTGCAATTCATCTATGCCGGAAAAGCTCACCCTAATGATGGAGGAGGTCAGGATCTTATCAAACGTATTAATGAGATCTCACAGATGCCTCAGTTTACCGGCAAAGTT
>CAZGDJ010000306.1:0-1274 GCA_964524635.1 uncultured Rikenella sp.
AAAGGAGTTCATAGATTTCTCCTCTCAGATGGGTTGGTCATATTGCCTGGTAGACGTTAACTGGGATACTCAGATCGGATACGACAAAATCCGGGAGCTGGTTGATTATGCCAGAACCAGGAACGTGGGAATAATTTTGTGGTATAACTCCTCAGGGGACTGGAACACAACAGTTTACTCACCCAAGAGTATGCTGGTTGATTCCGGTAAGCGGAATGCTGAATTCGAACGCATCAGTAAAATGGGGGTGAAAGGTGTCAAGGTAGATTTCTGGCCTGGCGATGGTCCGTCTGCCATTCAATATTACTATGATGTGATGGCCGATGCTGCTGATCATGGGCTGATGGTAAATTTTCACGGGACGACAGTGGCCAGGGGCTGGTCGCGTACTTTCCCCAACCTGGCCTCAATGGAAGCGGTGAAAGGATTTGAGTTTACTACTTTCGGTCAGGACAACAACGATGCGAATCCGGTCCACTGCACAATCCTTCCGTTTACAAGAAATGCTGTCGGACACATGGATTATACCCCGGTGTGCTTCGGTGAGATACCGGGTATTAAAAGACAAACCTCCAACGCCTTTGAACTGGCGTTGAGCATTGTATTTCAGTCAGGTATTCAGCATATTGTTGAAACACCAGACGATATGTTGCGCCAGCCTGATTTTGTGATTGATTTTATGAAGAACCTTCCGGTCTTATGGGATGACATTAAGTTAATTGACGGATTCCCTGGTGAATATGTGGTTATTGCCCGTAAATCTGCCAACCATTGGTATATCGCGGGAATAAATGGCCTGTCAGACGTAAAAAAACTGAATCTCGATCTTTCATCTTTCAACCCAACGGGATCTGTTGAAGTAATAACTGATGGAAATGATAACCGTAGCTTTGAAGAAAAGTCTGTCGGTCTTGAGAACCAGTCTTTGAATATTGAGATAGCTCCACACGGAGGATTCGTACTGGTAATTTAGGTCTTAACAAGAGCCGGATGTTAAAAATTTTATCTCATCAGATCTTTGCTGAGATATATGGTTTTTGATATCCTGATAATTACACAGAACCCTAAAACAATCAACAACAACAGATCCCCGACTGCCTTACGGCAATGGCGGATTACTCCCCCTGCTTCGCATGGGGCGTGATCCGGTATGGAGGAAACCAACAATAAAATCCCCGACTGCCTTACGGCAGTGGCGGATTACTCCCCCTGCTTCGCTTGGGGCGTGATCCGGTATGGAGGAAACCAACAATAAAATCCCCGACTGCCTTACG
>CAZGDJ010000306.1:1374-3102 GCA_964524635.1 uncultured Rikenella sp.
GCAGTCAGGGGTTTTTTATTTTCTTCAATCGGCATTGCAAGCATGCCTCTTTCAGAAAATAAAAAATCCCTGAGCACTTCGTGCTTCGGGGATTTTATTGAGGTCGGTGGCGGACTCGAACCGCCGTACACGGTTTTGCAGACCGCTACCTAGCCACTCGGTCAACCGACCATAGAGGCTGCAAAATTAACAAATTATTTACTTTATCCAATTCATTGCTATCACTGTTCTATTCAGGTAACAGCGATTTCATCTGCCTGCTTATCAGCCTGGTTGCATAACCAGGACTGATCCTGTACAGTAAATTCAGGAACTTCGAGTCTTTGCCTACAAAAATTCTGACCTTGTCCTTCTCAATCCCTTTTAACATTTCTATGGCAGCATCATAAGCAGGCATAGGTTTAAACTTCGAATTCTTAATATCCCTGTTGTGTGAAACGGGAATCTCCACCCCTGAGTTGCCTGTGATATTGGTCGCTACGGCTCCGGGAAAAACAATGGAGACTTTTATATTTGTATTCATTAAGCCGGCATACAAACCTTCCGTAAGAATCTTGACTGCCGCTTTTGAGGCTCCATAAACACACTGTCCGGGTACCGGCAGAAAGCCTCCCATGCTGGAGACATTCACAATATGTGCCTCCGCCTGCCTCCTGAGATAAGGAAGGAACGCCTTGACCATATACAACGTACCAAAGAAGTTCACATTCATCACTTTCTCTGCCACATCAAAGTTTAGATCCTTTAAACGTACAAAGGGCTGTATAATACCTGCATTGTTGATCAGTCCATCTACGGATCCATGAATTGAAACGACCTCTTCAGGGAGCCTGGCCACCGCCTTTTCATCTGCAATATTAATAACATGTAACGACAACATCCTGGCTTTCACACCGGCCAGGATTTTTGTCTCATCAAGAGTAGCCTTGTTAATGTCAACAGCAGCTACCCTGGCTCCCATGCCAAGGAGGTTAAGCACCAATTCACGGCCTATGCCATTTGCACCCCCGGTAACAACAAAGACTTTATCCTTTACTTTCATACAATCAGCAATTATGTTCAATATTTAGTAATCATAGAACACCCCTGAAAAATGATTGTTCATAATACAGAAGAAAGACGCACATACAAAAATGTTCAACCTCTCATGGTTATGGCATAATCCCTTATCATAGCTGGTTCACTGGTGCAAAAAACTCACTCCCGTCTTGATAAAATCCATTTTTCAGGGGAGACAAATGATGCCATTTTTTTACTATTTTGCATTGGAGATTACCTTATTGTATTGCATATACAGAATGCTTTCATAATCAAACTATAACCATCAGACATGAAAAAAACTCTACTTCTATTATTGATTGTCATGACTGCATTGTCATGCAAAAACACCTCATCAGATAAGAAACAGTCATCTGATGCTGTAAAAGAGACCAAATCGGTTGAAGTGAAAACCAAAGGTAAATATGGAATCAAATCCGGTATCGTTGAGTACAAAGCCAATGTTATGGGATTTGAGGCTGTTCAGACGCTGTATTTTGATAACTATGGCGCCACTGAAGCCACTATGATCGACATGGATGTCATGGGTACCAAATCACTTACTGTCACCTTAACCAGGGATGGGTATGTATATAACTTTGACCCTATTAACAAAACAGGCTCTAAAACGCCAGTAATGACAAATGCCAATATAAATTTTGAAGACCTGACTGACGAGATAATAAAAGA
>CAZGDJ010000306.1:3112-3853 GCA_964524635.1 uncultured Rikenella sp.
ATTAAGTTTCTTAATCCTATATTAAAGCTACTAAATTTTGACCCGGTAAATAAAACAGGTTCTAAAACCCCAGTTATGACCAGTGCCAATGTCAATTTTGAGGATCTGAGTGATGAGGTAATAAAAGACTGGAACCTGAAAAAGGAGGGCAAGGAAACTCTTCTGGGTAAGGATTGCGAAAAATACTCCATGAACAATGAATCCATGAGCATGACAGGATATTATTGGGTATGGAAAGGCATAGCCCTGAAGGTTGATGCAGATATGTCTACCGTAAAAATGGTAATGGACGCAACCATTTTAAATGAAAATGTTGATATACCCGCAGACAAATTTGAAATACCCGCTGATATTGTCTTTAATTAATATCAGAATCCTGAATAAAAAACAGGGCCGCTATATAATGCGGCCCTGTCTGTTTTACGGTAAGGTTATTTTTTGGGCATTGGTGCAACACCTGCCATCTCTCCTATTACATTAACAAGATCACTGCCAGTTGGCACAACAATCTTTGAATTGGCCTGAAGCGATGTCTCAAGCGCCTGCAATTTCCTTAATATCTGAGCATTGCCGATGAAGTACTTTTCAGCAGCTTCGTTTACCAGCCTGATAGCCTCTGCTTCTCCCTCTGCCTGAAGTATCTTTGACTGTCTCCACCCCTCTGCTTCCTTGATCTTGGCCCTCTTGACACCATCAGCAACAGTCTCGGCTGCCGTAGCTGAGTCAATAGCTGCAATCTTT
>CAZGDJ010000307.1:0-3847 GCA_964524635.1 uncultured Rikenella sp.
AATATTAAAGATGCGAAAAGGGATTTTATGGCAGCAGAGAATCTGAAGGCTGGCTCAGGGATGTACGATCTGGCAAGATGCGCGGCAGTGACAGGCGATGCAGTTGCCGCACTCTCGTACCTTGAAAAACACTTCAGGTCAGCTGATAAGAAAAGCGAACCCGAAATTATGACTGATAGTATCTTTTATCCGATCGCAACATCGACTGAATGGAAGAGCTTCTGGAAGAAAGAATGGTACAAGGGATATGAAAGAATGAAATGGGAGATAGAACATTTTATTAAAATCGGGAGGAATGACCTTGCATCAGAGGTTTATGAATCACTTGAGACTCAATATCCGGATATGCATGTAACAGATTATTGTAAGGCAGTTTTGGATATCTCCAAAGGATTATATAATGAGGCAATTGATATCCTGACTCCCATGACGATCAGCAAGGAAGCAGATCCGAAAAGCCTTATTGCATTGGCAATGGCTCATGAAGGAAAAGAAAACTTTTTTGAGTCAGCCCGAATATATGGAAGGCTGATCAATGAAGTATATCCTGATGCCGGACTGTATCTCAGCAAAGCGGAGATGCTTTATAAAGCAGGGGATAATTCAGGCGCTGTAAATGACCTCAAGCGATATTTATCATACTATCCGGATGATTTCAAGGCTTTAAGTCTGCTTGGGAAAGTATATGCTGAGGAGGGATCTATCTATGAAGCTCTGCCATACCTTAACAGGAATATTGAAAATCATCCGGGTGAACCTGGTGCCTTCAGAATAAGAGGCGATGCATGGTTTTCCACCCGTACATGGGACAAGGCAGTTTACGATTATACAATGAGCCTCGACCTCGATCCTGAAAGCCCTGATGTAAATCTCAATCTGGGCATTGCACTAATTAATTGCAATAAAACTGAAGATGCCTGTCATTATCTCAGGAAAGCCAGAGAACTGGGAGAAAAGAGGGCGACAACATATCTGAGTAAGTATTGCCTGAAATAGAAGAACTGCAATCTATACAGCTATCTGATATTTCTTAATAGCCTGTCATATAAGTCCTTAGGCTTAAAAGGCTTTAGTACAATATCATTAATTGCCAGGTTTTCAATTTTATCATGCGCTTCTGACATCACAGCAGCAGTCAGGGCAACTATGGGGATCTGACTGATCCTTTTATCGGGCAGGCTACGGATAAGACGTGTTGCTTCAATGCCATCCATCACCGGCATATGAAGATCCATTATTATGAGGTCATAGTCAGTTTTTTTAACAGCATCCAGGGCCAGGCTTCCGTTTTCAACGTGAGTGACTGTCACGCCCCAGCTTTCAAGGAATTTTTTGGCCACAAAGAAATTGATCTTATTGTCTTCAGCAATAAGAATATGTTTGCCCTGAAGACCTTTCATTGTGTCTGCTGGTTCCTGCCCGACAATCCTGACACCAGCTTCCGGAAGCATGTATTCCAATGAAAAGGTAAATACTGATCCCTTGCCAAGGGTACTTCTAACCCCAATTTTCCCTCCCTGCAGATCAATAAGTCGTTTACAGATGGCCAGGCCAAGGCCTGTACCTCCGAATTTTCTTGTTGTATCTGTCGTTGCCTGGGTATAACTTTCAAATACTTCATTCAGCATGGCGTCAGGGATACCAATTCCGGTATCTTCAATAGAGAACTCAATAACTGCTTTATTATTCTTGTGCTCTTTAAGCGAGACAAAAAGACTCACAGACCCGCTTAAGGTGAACTTCATTGCATTGGAGAGAAGGTTTGAAAGTATCTGGTTAAGCCTGATGGTATCACCTATCAGGTGAGACGGCAGCTTGTCAGATTTCTCCAGAATAAAATCTATGCTCTTCTCTTTTGCCCTGAGAGTGTAAGTGCGTTTTATGTCCTCCAGTAATGTCAATAGGTCAAATTCTGTCTTTTCAAAGACGATCTTACCTGCCTCCATTTTATTATAATCAAGAATATCATTGACAAGTGTAAGGAGGTGGTTTGCCGAGAAATGCAGGGTCTTTAGAAGTTCCAGCTGCTCTTCACTCGGGTTACCCTGGTATAGAAGATTTGTTATACCTATAACCTCATTAAGCGGAGTCCGTATTTCATGACTCATCGTTGACATAAACTGTTGTTTTGACAGGGCCGCTTCTTCTGCACGCTTACGGGCGGTGATAAGGTTATCAAGCATTTTCCTTCGCTGCATAGTAAGTGCCATCTGGTTGGCAACAAACTCAAAAACCTGCAGATCGTCTGTGTTAAAAGCATCAGCACTCTTGTAGTCCTGGAGGCATATGGCACCTATCACTTCATCTTCCATCCTCAGGGGCACACCCATCCAGACTTTGCACGGTGATCCGACAAGACTTATAGCTCCTGTTTTTTCAATAGATAATATATCGTTCTCATCCAGCAAAACTGCCCTGTTATTCTTTATAAGCCATCCTGTCAGGGTGTTCTTTGCAGGAGTCTCCTTAAAATGGTCGAGCTCGTCTGCGAAGAAGGGGAAACTTAAAGTTTCTTTTTCAGCATTATAGAGCGCAATAAAGAAATTGTTTACATTCCACAGGCGGCTTATTTCCTTGACTATCGACGGATAGATATTAAACAGGTCAAAGTCCTGCAAAGCTACTGATGAAATGTTGTACTGAATCTCCTGCATCAGCCGGCCTTTTTTCTGCCTGCTTACATCTCTGTAGATACAGAGGAATGCTATATTCTGATCGTTTGAGAGTATTGATGAAATTGAAAGTGCCACATCAATTCTGCTGCCGCTCTTGTTAAGCCTGACAGTTTCAAACTCTACCGTTCCTTTAATAAAAGCCTCCTTATATGATTTACCAGTTTCAGATTTAAAATCATCCGGAATAAGAACGTTTTCAAGTACTCTATTATGTACTTCTTCAGGGCTGTATCCAAAAAGTTGAGTAAATCCTTTATTCACTCTTATTACCCTGCCGTCGAAATCGGTAAGCACAATTGCTTCCGGTGCTGCATCAATAAGGTGTTCAAGCATCGCTTTGTCATCTGACAGCTGATGCTCATATTCCTTATGCCTGCTTACATCAGTAAGTACGCATCTGTAACCGGTAATTGCGTTACGCATGAAGATAGGACCTGCGTGGAACAGTGCCGTGATTTCTTTATTATTTTTACTTACAAGCTGATACTCATTAACTGTAATCTGCCCGGGTTTTGTCAGATCGGAGAGATCTTTATTAAGTCTCTCATGTTCATTAATTTGAACAATGTCCGCAAGAAAAATTCCCTTCTGAATGTCCACATCATTAAACCCAAGGGTAAGCATACCCTGTGTATTTATAAATGTTATACGTCCGGAAAGGTCAATTTCCATTATCATTTCAGGCAGGAGCTCAGCGAAAGTTTCAAACACCATTCCCTGCTTAAGTATTTCACTTAATTTTTCTTTTTGCTGAAGGCCGGCTTCGTAGGTGACTACCATATCACCGGAAGAGAGAAGGAAACCCAGATAACATCCGGTTTCTTTAGTGTCACCCATTGACAGAGGAACAATCTGCGTACATCTCCTGTTCTGAATATTCTCAAGCAGGGTTAAAATTAGCTTGTTCTTGCCCAGAGGCGTCTCCTTTATCTCCTTACCGATCACCTCCGTCCGGTCTACCTGCTCAACCTCTTCTGCCTGCGAATTGAAATCAAGAACAAATATTTCACCATTTTCTGATTGCCTGAAGATTGAGATGTAGTTACTCATAGTATCAAAAACCTCTTTCAGTATCTTCTCTGATTCAGCACGGGCATAGCCTGAATTAAGTGCACTAATGTCATTGTAAAAGGTGATAAGATATATGTTGTCACCTAGGAATATTGTCCTGG
>CAZGDJ010000308.1:0-3846 GCA_964524635.1 uncultured Rikenella sp.
GATCTTTCAGCTGAACAGGCAATAATAATGGCTCTGAATAAGGTTGAGGGAACCTACGGTCTGGCAATTTTCTGCAAAAGTGAGCCTCATAAGATGTTTGCTGCAAGAAAAGGATCACCATTGGTTATTGGCGTTGGCGACGGAGAAAATTTTGTTGCTTCAGATGCTACCCCTATCGTGGAACATACATCAAGGGTTATTTATCTCAATGATGGCGATCTGGCGATAATAAAAAAAGATGAGATGATTCTCAGGGCAATCAGGAGCAAGTCTTTTGAGCCTGAGGTTAAGGAAGTTGATCTCAAGATGGGTGAGATAGATAAAGAAGGATTTCCCCATTTTATGCTGAAGGAGATATTTGAACAACCGCGTGCCATACATGACACCTTCAGAGGCAGGGTGCTGCCTAATCAGGCAGGGCTTATGCTTGGAGGTTTACATAATGTCTTTGACACTATAGCCTCTTCAGACCGGATACTTATTGTTGCCTGCGGGACCTCATGGCATGCAGGTCTTGTTGGTGAATATTTCATTGAAGAGTATTGCCGGATTCCTGTTGAAGTAGAGTATGCTTCAGAATTCAGGTATCGCAATCCTATTATAAAAAAGGGAGATATAGTGCTGGCAATCAGTCAGAGTGGTGAAACAGCCGATACTCTTGCTGCCATCAGGCTGGCCAAGGAGAGGGGTGCTCTAGTATTAGGTATATGCAATGTGGTGGGATCTTCTATTGCCCGTGAGACAAACGCCGGAGTCTTTACACATGCCGGACCCGAGATTGGAGTTGCCTCCACAAAAGCATTCTCAACACAGGTAATAGCCCTTGCCATGATTGCCTTTGAGATAGGTTACCGCAAAGGCCTTATTGATGAGACACGTTATAAGGAATTTATCAGGGAACTGGTATTGCTTCCTGAAAAAATCGAGAAAGCCCTGGCTGTAAACGAACAAGCTCTCGCGCTGGCAAAGATATATCAGTCAGCCACAAATGCTCTTTACCTTGGAAGAGGAACTCTTTTCCCCGTTGCCCTTGAGGGAGCATTAAAACTTAAAGAGATATCATATATCCATGCTGAGGGTTATCCTGCTGCTGAAATGAAGCATGGTCCGATAGCACTTATAGATGAGAATATGCCTGTTGTTGTTGTGGCCACAAGGGAAAGCTCTTATGAAAAGATTGTAAGTAATATACAAGAGGTAAAAGCAAGAAAAGGGAAAGTTATTGCTATTGTTACCGAGGGTGATCAGGTCATCAGCCGTATGGCTGATTATGTGCTGGAAGTACCCGGTACGGTGCCTGTATTTGCTCCGGTGATAGCTGTAATACCGCTGCAACTTCTCTCATATCATATTGCGGTGTTACGTGGCTGTGATGTTGATCAGCCGAGGAACCTGGCAAAATCAGTAACAGTTGAATAATAAAACAAAATAATATGGCTGACAGTTATAGAAATCTGAGTATTGGCGAGATCAGAGGTCTCGAGGCTGCAGGATGCAGAAGCAATTCATGGGAAAGCGTGCTTGTCAAAGAACCCTTTAATGCCGAGAGATTCAGGTATGTTACTTTTTCGGGAACTGTGAAGCTGGGTCTCTTTAACGGAATTACGCGTGAAAGATGCGGCCTGCCGGTGCTGAATGGAATATATAATGCCCATATACATAACTGTACAATAGGGGATAATACCACAATAACTGACATTACCGGCTATATAGCCAATTATGATATCGAAGAAGGTGTTGTTATCAGGAATTGCGGGCATATTTCAACTGAGGGACACACATCTTTTGGAAACGGCATGCGTATCGCTGTTCTCAATGAGACGGGAGGCCGTGAAGTACCCATGTGGGACAGGCTGACATCTCACATGGCGTATATACTGACACTGTACAGACATCGCCCAAGAGCTATTGAGATAATTGAAAAGCTGATTGACGTGTACGCTGACAGCGTCAGATCTGACAGAGGCCTCATAGCTTCCGGTTCATATATTGCCGGTTGTGACACCATAAGGAATGTCCGGATAGGCCCGGGTACTGTAATAGAAGATGTTTCAAGGCTCGTAGAGGGATCCATAAACAGTACCTTAAAAGACCCCGTGCATATTGGTAATGATGTGATAATGGATCACTTTATTATATGTTCCGGTTCGAAGGTTGATGATGCAACAGTAATTGATAAATGTTTCATTGGACAAAGCTGTACCCTGGGCAAACAATATTCGGCTGAGAACTCTCTGTTCTTTGCCAACTGCGGTGGTTTTCATGGTGAAGCATGCTCAATATTCGGTGGACCTTTCACTGTTACCCACCACAAATCGACTCTTCTTATCGCAGGCATATTCTCGTTCATGAATGCCGGAAGCGGTTCAAACCAGAGCAACCATATGTACAAGCTCGGGCCAATACATCAGGGTATCATGGAGAGGGGATCAAAAACCACAAGTGACAGTTATGTTCTGTGGCCATCACGCATAGGCCCGTTTTCTCTTGTGATGGGTCGTCATTATAACAACGTTGATACCACCCAGTTTCCATTCTCGTATCTTATTGAGAAAGGCGACTGGACAAACCTTATTCCGGCTATAAATTTAAGGAGTGTCGGAACCATACGTGATGCACAGAAATGGCCGGCTCGTGACGCACGCAAAGACACAAACAAGCTTGACCAGATAAACTTTAACCTGCTGAGTCCCTTTACTGTTGGAAAAATGATGAAGGGAAGGGAGATACTAAGACAGCTGAAAGAAAAGGTGACCGATGAACACGAGTACATATCATATGAGAGGATGAAGATTAAAGCCTCATCAATAGAAAGAGGTATAACCCTTTATCAGATGGGCATAAATAAATTCATCGGAAACGCTGTGATAAAGAGACTCGAAGGTACTGAATTCGCCACAGACATTGAGATTCGTGAGAAACTTAAGCCTGAGACAACACAGGGAAAAGGAGACTGGATTGATATGGCAGGCCTTATTACACCTCTTAAGGCAATAGAAAACCTTCTGTCATCAATTGAGAAAGGGGAAGTAAAAAACGCAGATGAAATAAATAAGTCATTTCAGGCAATTCACAAAGATTACTATAATCTTGAATGGGGTTGGATTTATAATCGTCTCCCCGAAGAAACAGGCAAACCTAATGATAAACTGGTAGCAAAAGATATCATAGCTATTGTGGAGAGATGGAAAAAAAGTGTGGTTGAACTTGACAAGATGCTTTATGAAGATGCACGTAAGGAGTTCACCCTTTCATCAATGACAGGTTTTGGGATTGACGGAGACGAGGAAGTTAAGAGACTGGATTTTGAGCAGGTGAGGGGTGAATTTGAAAAGAACAAGGTAGTACTTGCCATACTTGATCATATAAAAATCAAATCAGAGCTTGGCGATGAGCTCATTACACGGCTCAAACATACAGGGAAGAAGAAATAATTACCTGTTGCCATACATCTTATCATAGTACCCTGAATAGGCACCTGAGATAATAGTATCAAGCCACTGTTCATTTTTGAGGTACCAGTCTACCGTAAGCCTGAGTCCTTCTTCGAACGTTACCGATGGTTTCCATCCAAGCTCATTCTGCAGTTTGCTGCTATTAATTGCATACCTCAGATCATGGCCGGCTCTGTCAGTTACAAATGTTATAAGTGCCTCTGAGTTTCCGTTGGTACGCTTGAGTTTTTCATCCATTATTTTACATAACAGCCTGACAAGATCAATATTTCTCCACTCATTGTCGCCGCCAATATTATATGTCTGGCCCGGAGTACCTTTATGGAAAATGAGATCAATAGCAGAAGCATGGTCTTCAACATAAAGCCAATCGCGGATATTTTCTCCTTTG
>CAZGDJ010000309.1:0-3845 GCA_964524635.1 uncultured Rikenella sp.
GAATGATGAAAAAGATTTTGGTGATCCTGGTTGTTTCAGTTGTTATAGGAGCAACCCTCAATGCACAGGTGGTACGTAACGACGTGATAAAGGCTTATAATGAAGGTGTCAATTCGATGCAAACAGATGTTCCTGCTGCCATAAAGGCATTTGAGAATTCTATTGTTCTGGCTGACCAGCTGGGCGCTGAAGCTACAGACATGAAAGAAAAAGCTGTAAAGATTATCCCCGGATTGTATGTTAGAATTGCCAATACCTCGCTTACGGAGAAGAAACCGGCTGCAGAGACGATAAAGCTTGCAAAAACAGCAGCGGCAGTATCAGAGAAATATGGAAATGCACTGGGTAAGGAGAATGCAGGCAAAATAATGGTTTCAGCATATAATGCCATGGCTTCAGGCTTTTTTGCAAAGAACGATTTCGATAATGCGCTGCTGACATTCGATAGCGTATTGACAATCAATCCGGATTACCATGCAGCTCTTTATAATAAGGCTTTAATATATATGAAGCAGGATAAGCCTGACTCTTTTGAGCAGACTATTGATTCCTATATTGAAAAGCTGAAGAACGCTAATGATACAGACAAGGTAGCCAAGACATCAAAGCTGGCGCTTGAATATTTCCGTGGATCAGCCTCAAAGGCCAACCAGGCAGAAAAGCTTAGCGATGCCCTTGTACTCCTAAATAAAGCTGCTAAATATGGCGATGACCCGGGCCTTTTCTATTTCTTCGCTGATGTGTATAACAAACAGAAAAACTTTGACGGAGGATTAGAGTATGCTCAGAAAGGACTTGATCTTGAGACAGGTGATGCCATAGCTAAAGCGAAGTTTTACTATCAGATTGGCTTTGCACAGATGAATAAGGGGCAGACCGCAGAGGCCTGCGCATCATTTAAAAATTCCATGTTCGGTGACTTTGTTGCAGCTTCAAAAGCGCATATTGCAAACCTGAAATGTCAGTAGTAAACTGGTAGTCATTAATCGGTACTCAGAAATAGTTAAAAGTATAAGATAAAAGACTAAAGGCCCAAGACAAAAGTAAAATTGAGTAATCAAACTGACACTACTTTTATCTTTTGTCTTCAAACACTGTGAGCGAGCCGTATAATTGCACGATTGCATGATTATACGGTCAGTCCCTCCTGCTCATCCCGGCATAATACAGGTCAAAATTTCCCCTTCCTCCGGGGCGGTTTGATGAAAAGATCATCATATCATTTAAAAAACCTGCTTCATCGGTTCTGATAATTATTGGCCTGTACTCATCAAATTCAGTATTGATTCTCTCTCCGAAGTTAACTGGCTCTGACCATTCCTGACCGTTATATATTGAATACCAAAGGTCAAAACCTCCATAACCCCCTTCTCTGTCTGAAGTAAAAACCATCATGTCTTCACTGACATAAGGACATTTATCATCTGCATCACTGCTCAGTTGCTCAACTTTAAGCACAGTCACAACGGCAGACTCTTCTATCAGCTTATTTTCTTCACTTACAGCACGGTATATGTCAAATGTGTTATCGCGGTCAGAGGTAAAATAGACCGTCTCCCTGTTTGGAGTTTCATTAAAGTGGATGGTCAAATATCCTTCATCATGATCTGTATTTATAGCAGTAAGACTTATCGTATCACCATATGGAATAAAATTATAACCGTCTGCAGTGTAGTAACTGTAATAAACATCATTATTTCCTCTGATGTCGGTTGTAAAGAAGAATCGCTGGAGCTCATCCTCTTTGAATCCTTCGTCCTGGTCAAAATTGAAAGTGCAATAAGGGCCCAATTCATTAAATGGACTGTTGATTGAATCAACTAAGGCGCAGCTACCTTCTATGGCGGAGATGTCAAATTCCCCGTTAATCAAATCTGTCCGGATCTCACAATCAAAAACTATGAAATCAAAGTCATTTCCAAAGCTATTTCTGCCCGATGAAAAGATAAGTGAAAATGATTTCCAGCTCCACGCTATCCTGAGAACTGAGTTATAATCATCATACATCGTGTTTAGATCCATGAAATTTACCGGATCAGGAGGAATTATGCCTTTATCGAGATTCAGTCTTTGCACATCACATGAAATGCATGAAATAAGCAACAACACCATGAAAATCCTCGATTTCATTACTTCATTGATTATAAGTTTATTACAAAGCCTATATTAATATTTTGATATTTGACTGGTAAAGTGAAAAAACCCTCCGGGCTTGTATCATCATCAAATGAGGGATTAGTTGAATTCCTGCAATAGTTTAAACTAATACCGTATTTATCAGACAGATAATAGTTGATTTTTAGTCCGGCATAACTTATAATACTCCATGCGGCATCTTTTTTCACTGAATTTATCACTCCCCATTCTGAATTGGTTACTGATAATTCGGGATGCACACTCATTGAAAAACCCAGCTGAAAAACAAACAATACTTCAAAATGCTGTGATTCAGGTATTTTAATCGACAAACCTAATAATCCCTTTAAGACCTGATAGTTGCCTGCATCCACAGTTGTTTTGCCATCAAGATACGGTATGCTGTCAAATCCTGATTTATAGGCAGTTTCATTAAAAAAGATATTGGCGTAGCCCAGGTTAGAGCTGAATGCAAAGAATTTTCCCGCATAACGAAAGAAATCGACCTCAATATTTGCCCCTGAGCTGGCAAAGCCGGCAGAGGCATGCATGTATTTTTCGGCAAATTCAGCATATGGGACAGATACGCCGGAACTAACACCAGCAACCCATTTCTTATTTCCGCTTTGAGCAAAACCCTGAGTTATTATTACCAGGATTGTCAGTATTATTAATGATAGCTTCTTCACGATAGCGTGATTTCAGCATCCCTATAAGAAACTCCCGTCATAATCCTTCCGGGGATCAGCTTTGGATAAATTGATGACTCTGTGAAAGCCGGTATTGCCATTTTTATGTGTCGAGGTGCCGGCGTTGTAGCAGCGTTTTATATTCCAGGCGCCATTGAATATTTTCCCGGCGCTGGCAGGATTAAGGTGATAGTGTCCAAAAAGGAGCATATCAATTTTACCCCCGACTATTTTTTTTAGTTCCTCTCTGTCTCTTAATTGCATCCCGAACTTGAAATCAAAAGGATGATGATGCATATAGACAATCTTTTTACGGCATTCAACCTGCGGATCCTTCAGCATCTTCTTTAAACGCTTCAACTGCGCTTCTCCCAGCTCCCCCTCTGAAAGGATGCTGTCATGCCAGTGAAGCTCCTCAGCGGTGGAGTCAAGTCCGATAAAAGCCATCTTATCAATAATATCCAGCTTTGGATATGATATGTTTCCTGTGCCGTAAAACTTCTTTTTGAATATACTTACATACTTTTTGTTTCCCATTGAGCCGGTTCCGTAGTCGTGATTTCCGGGGACAACAAGCACCCTGTACCCACTTTCTTTCAGCAGCTCTATTTCTTTCACAGCTTTATCAGCCTGTTCACTTCTATTGGCATTGTCAACTATATCACCGGTAATCACAATGATATAGTTTTTTGCAGGCTGTTTCAGGAATGTTATATTGTCAATGATGGTCTGAAAGTTATCGCCGCAGTCTTCATGTCCTATGTGCAGGTCTGAGAGATGGATTATTTTTTTCATTTTTATCTTTTGTGCACTATACCCGGGTCTGATTCAGGGTCTATTTTCAGATAAATTTACGTTAAAGTGGCATTTTATACAAATCCATAGTGGTCAGGGAACGGAAGGATAAGATAAAAGATAAAAGATAAAAGATAAAAGATAAAAGTAAAAAGACAAAAGAGAAGGGCAAAAGGCAAAAGAGGGCCGAGCGTTAATAAATAACCCTGTGGGTTATTTTAGCGA
>CAZGDJ010000310.1:0-3839 GCA_964524635.1 uncultured Rikenella sp.
AGAAACAGTCTATTGTCTAGGAGAGATTGTACATAATGAAATTGAGGTCGACCGTCTGAAGAAACTTGGCCTGGTGACCATTGATTATAACCGTTTTTTACAATTATCTGACTGTAAGGTACTTATTAGGGCACACGGAGAGCCTCCATCAACTTATGAGATAGCAAAAAGGAACAATATAACTATTATAGATGCCACATGTCCTATTGTCCACAAATTACAGCAAAAAATTAAGCAAGCCTATATTGAATCACGTGAAGAAAAAGGACAGATTGTAATCTTTGGCAAAGAAGGCCACGCAGAGGTTAACGGATTGATAGGTGCCGTTGACAGGCATGCAATACTTATTACAGGTGTCAATGACCTGAAAAAACTCGATTTCACCAAACCTGTTTATCTTTTCTCACAGACAACAAAAAGCAAGACTGAATACCAACATATAGCTGATACAATAAAGAGCGAAGCAGAAAAGACACAGAAAAATCACCCGGGTGCATCATTTAAAATGTATAACACAATCTGCGGACAGGTATCCGGGCGTGAGCCCAGGTTAAGGAAATTTGCGATACAACATGATGTCATCATTTTTGTCAGCGGCCAGGGTAGTTCAAACGGGCATATGCTTTACGAAGTTTGTCTGAGCGAAAACAACCGCACTCACTTTATATCTTCTGCCAAAGAGATAGAGATAGGATGGTTTAAGGATGCCCGAAGCACTGGCATTTGCGGGGCTACTTCTACACCACGATGGCTAATCAGAGAGGTAGCGGATGTGATAAACAAGTTACAGCTGGTGTGATCGTTTTGATTTTGGATATGGTTTTTTTGTTGTACCTTTGCGCTCTCATTTCAATACTGAATCATAAAATATGGGAAAAATTAACAGGATTGGCGTTCTGACTTCAGGCGGTGATGCGCCAGGTATGAACGCAGCAATACGCGCCGTGACCCGTACGGCAATTTTTAATGGATTAGAAGTAATTGGTATCAGGCATGGTTATATGGGAATGATAAATGCCAACTTTAAGCCCCTTAAAGCTCACAGCGTCAGTGATACTATACAACGTGGAGGCACAATACTTAAGACTGCACGCTGTGAAGAGTTCCGAACACCAGAGGGAAGAAAACTGGCCTTTGAAAACCTCAAAGCTGCTGAGATTAACGGTGTAGTCGTTATTGGTGGTGATGGAAGTTTCCAGGGTGCAAATTTATTTAACATGGAATATGATATCCCGTTTGTAGGTGTACCGGGGACAATAGACAATGACATATATGGAACAGATTATACAATAGGATATGATACTGCCCTGAACACTGTTGTTCAGTGTGTTGATAAGATACGTGATACTGCCAGCGCTCACAACAGAATGTTCTTTGTTGAAGTAATGGGAGCTGAAGCCGGACATATAGCATTGTACAGTGGTATTGCCAGTGGTGCTGAAGCCATTATCATGCCTGAAATAAAAGGTGAAGCAAGAAACATCCGCAAGATGATAGAGAGCGGCAATAAACGCAAAAAATCAAGTAACATAATCATTGTTGCTGAAGGTGATGATGAAGGTGGCGCGATGGCGATAGCCGAAAGACTCAAGCCGGAACTGACTGATTATGACATCAGGGTATCTATCCTTGGCCATCTGCAGAGAGGCGGATCTCCAAGCGCTCTTGACAGGGTTAATGCAAGTCGCCTTGGAAATGCAGCAGTTGAAGCACTTCTTGACGGACAGAAAAGCGTGATGGTTGGTCTTCAGAATGATGAGATAGTTCTTGTCCCGTTCCGCAAAGCTGTTAAGCTCCATAAAGGATTGAATCAGCATCTTGTTGATATTATTGACGTTCTTAACGTCTGAGAAAACGACAAACACATGATAAAGCCTCACGGGAGGCTTTTTTTATATTTTCCTCACGGGAACTTTAAACAGAACTTTTTATAAATTTGTTGACTGTTAACTATCTGATGAAAACTTCCGAGGTCTATTTTACCGATATGCGGTGTAATCCTGCGGTCAATCTGCTGAAAAAGCTTGAGAAGCTTGTCAGGGCTGCCGGATTTGATGAGATTGATTTCAACCGCAAAATGACTGCTCTTAAAATAAATTTCGGAGAGCCGGGTAATCTCGCATATCTTCGGCCAAACTTTGCGGCAACCATTGTCAGAATGGTGAAGGAAAAGGGAGGAATTCCCTTCCTTACTGACTCAAACACTCTTTACTCTGGCCGGCGTTCAAGTGCACCGGATCATCTTGAAGCAGCTTATTCAAATGGCTATAATCCTCTCAGTACCGGATGCCACGTGATTATTGCAGATGGAATCAAAGGCACTGAGTATCGCGAAGTAACAGTAGATCTTGATTATACTGACAAAGCAAAGATTGGCTCTGCTATTGCTGATGCAGATATCATTATTTCGCTCAATCACTTCAAAGGACATGAGCAGACTGGTTTTGGCGGTGCCCTTAAGAATCTTGGGATGGGATCAGCCTCTGTAGGCGGAAAGCTGTTTATGCACTCCGGTAACGCCCCGGTCATTTTTGAAAAGAACTGTACCGGTTGCAGGATATGCGTAATTAATTGTGCTCATGATGCTGTTCATATGATGGATAATCATAAAGCCTTTATCGATAAAGACAAATGTACGGGTTGCGGACAATGTGTGGCTGTTTGTCAGTTTGATGCCGCACAGGTTGTCTGGGAATCAGGAGCAGATATACTGAGCATGAAAATTGCAGAGTATGCTTATGCTGTGGTGAAAAACAAACCCTCGCTCCATGTTAACTTCATCATGGATGTTTCGCCTAACTGCGACTGCTGGGGGCATAATGATGTGCCTCTTATTTCAAACATAGGCATTGCGGCCTCAACGGACCCTGTGGCCCTTGATAAAGCAAGTGCCGATATGGTTCTTGCTGCTCCCGCCGCTTATAACAGCCGCCTTTATGATAAAGAACCTGACGGGGATTTCAGAGGCGCAGATAAATTTAAACTCACCCACCCGGCAACAGACTGGAATACAGCATTAATCCATGGAGAAAAGATAAATGCCGGGACAATGTCATATAAACTTATCAAATTATGAAAGATCCGAATACTTCAGAACATAAAACAATTCTGGTTGTTGAGGATGATCCGCACAGCCAGTTATACTTCAGGAAGCTTTTGTCAGAAAGATTTAATGTGGTTGCTGTTATCTCTGCCAGAGAAGCATGGGATGTTATTCATAAAAGCACTGTTGACCTGGTTTTGATGGATATATCGCTCTCAGGAGGGGAGGATGGTCTTTCACTGACACGGCGTCTGCGAAATGAGGCAGCTTTCAAAATGCTGCCCATACTTGCCGTCACAGCCTATGCTTTTCCTGAAGACCGGCAGAAAGCCCTGAATGCCGGATGCTCTGATTACCTGTCAAAGCCTGTCAGCAGTGAGGATCTTTATCGTAAGATTGCTGACCTGATCCAAAATTGATTGCAGGTATATTGTTATGAAACAATAAACTTTTTTTGACGATATAGCTATTTATAAAATTTGGTTATTTTTGCACACCTGAAACGAGCCCGGGGCTCCAGATCAGAGTGTTATTAGAAGGTTCAGTAAAGATAAAATCGGGGTGTAGCGCAATTGGTAGTCCCGATACATCGGGATTCGGGACGTACGGGTCGCTGGTTCTTAAAAATATTGAAATTTAAATAATCGGGGTGTAGCCCCGCCAGCGGCGGGGTACTACGTCAGGATATATAAAGTCCCTGGGAGTGATCCCGGAAAATGGTTCTTATATTTATTGAGTTTAAAATAATCGGGGTGTAGCCCCGCCAGCGGCGGGGTACTACGTCAGGATATATAAA
>CAZGDJ010000311.1:0-3789 GCA_964524635.1 uncultured Rikenella sp.
CCCGAAGCTGGGATCCACCGGGCCTGCAATGGAAGGTGTAACGCTTAAAATAAACAATCCTGATACTGCAACCGGAGAAGGTGAAATATGGGCCAAAGGTGACAATGTTATGATTGGCTATTATAATGATCCTGAGACAACTGCTGAGGTATTGACAACTGATGGATGGTTCCGCACCGGAGATCTTGGTGTGATAGGCAAAAACGGATACCTGAGCATCAGGGGCAGGTTAAAAAACATGATCGTCGGATCAAGCGGTGAGAATATATATCCTGAAGAGATAGAATCAGTAATTAACGACTTCAGCCATGTCATTGAGTCGCTTGTTGTTCAGAAAAAGGGCAAGCTGGTAGCTATGGTTCATCTGAATATGGAAGAGCTGCAGGCAAAATACGAGCAGATGAAGAAAGAGTTTTCAGAGCAGGCCGGGGAAGCAGAAGAAATTGCGCGGCAATATCTTGAAGAACTCAGACAGTATGTGAACATGAAGGTGAACAAATTCAGTCAGGTTCAGGTTGTAGTGTATCAGCCAGAGCCGTTTCAAAAGACAGCTACCCTTAAGATCAAACGCTTTCTGTATTATTAGAGCTCTGTCTGTTTGGTTTTTATAAGTATCTCATCGCCGGGTTTGGATTCAAAGCGGTAAACATCTCCTAAGCTTAGGTATTTTGACGTTGAGACAATTATTTCATCCTTGACCGGAGCTTTTGCTTTCGCTATACTATCCGAATTTTTCCTCTGCTTAAATAAAGAACATGCGGGTTTTGCAGGCGGACACTGTCATTTGTGCATGATATTGCCAGAATAATAGTGCAAGCGACCTGGATGAATATCTTCATTTTTTGGGGTGCTATTATTTTTTTGCACCTTTGAGCCAAATTACGAAAAATAGAAATGTCGCTTAGAACAAAGTCGTTCCTGCTAATAGTTTTGATCCTTTTTGTTGATCAGGTTGTTAAAATAATTGTTAAAACCAACATGGTGCTGGGTGATGAGATTCCGGTCATCGGCAATTGGTTCAGGATACACTTTCTTGAAAATAACGGCATGGCATTCGGACTCGAATGGGGAGGTAAAACGGGGAAGGCCGCATTAAGTATTTTCAGGATGGCAGCAATTATCGGGATATTCTGGTTCCTTCTTAATCTGATAAAGAAAAACTCTCATTTAGGCTTAATCCTCTCGGTCAGTGCAATTGTTGCCGGCGCACTGGGCAATCTGATAGACAGTGCTTTCTACGGATTGATTTTCAGTGAGAGCTGGCATATTCCTGCAGTATTGTTTCCTGAGGGAGGTGGTTACTCTTCGTTTCTTCATGGCCGCGTGGTTGACATGTTGTATTTCCCGATAATTGACACACACTGGCCAATGTGGTCTCCAATCAAACCGGGAGAATCTTTTATTTTCTTCAGACCTGTCTTTAACCTTGCAGATGCGTCAATTACGACAGGAGTACTGGCGATTCTTGTTTTTCAGAAGAAGTTTTTCGGAGAGCTGAAATAACTTTTCCTTTTAAATGTGACCTTTAAAGAATAAACTTTAGTTTGTCACAAAAACAATTGTGAACATTGTCTCACATTTTATCTTATTTTTGAAATCACTGCCTATAAAGGAATGTCTGTCTTATCAGATATACAAAAACCTGTATCGGCTGAAATGAAAGAGTTTGAGTCTTTCTTCAACCGGTTGTTGCAGAGCGATGTTCCGTTCTTCCGACTGATATTGAATACCATCATTAGGCGCAAGGGAAAACAGATGAGGCCTCTTCTGGTTTTTCTTTCCGCCAAACTGAATGGCAAAATATGCGAATCTACATATGTAGCAGCAACAATGATAGAGTTGCTTCATACCGCAACACTGGTTCATGATGATGTTGTCGATGATGCAACAGAAAGGCGTGGACTGCCCTCAATAAATGCCTTGTGGAATTCAAAAATAGCAGTACTGGTAGGCGATTATCTTTTGGCCCAGGGAATGATAATAAGTGTCGCCAAGCAAAGCTATAAGATACTTGAGATGGTATCAGAGGCAGTAAAAGATATGATAAAGGGTGAACTGATACAATTGCAGAAAACACACACTCTTAATATCCGGGAAGCAGACTATTTTAAAATCATCAGGATGAAGACGGCCTCACTTTTATCTGCCTGCACGGCATGTGGCACCAGATCCGTTACCGATGATGAGGAAGTCATTTTGCGTATGAAAGAGCTGGGAGAAAATCTGGGCGTCGCTTTTCAGATAAAAGACGATTTGCTGGATTATACAGGGAACGGGGTTACGGGTAAAAAAGAGGGAAATGATATCAAAGAAAAGAAAATAACTCTTCCCCTCATACATGCACTCAGAGAGTCAGGGCCCCTTGAAAAAAGGAAAATACTGCGTATTTTAAGAAAAAAGAAGAAGGATAAGAAAGAAATACGTGAAGTCATTGATTTCGTTATCAAACACAAGGGGATTGAGTATGCTGAGCTAAAAATGAATGAGTATGCCGATGTTGCGATGAAGATTCTTCAACAGTATCCTGACTCAGAGGCAAAAACTTCACTTATCGAATTTGTAATATTCTCAACAATAAGAAAAAAATGAAAGACGTTGCACGTTTTCTGACAGCTGGCAAGTATGCAATTGCGGGAGTATCAAGAAATCCAAAGAAATTTGGTTATACCGTTTTTGCGGAACTGCAAAAAAAAGGGATGGATGTTGTTCCCGTTAATCCTAAAACAGACTCAATCAATGGCACCAAATGCTATCCTGACATCGCAGCTTTGCCCGGAGACATAAAGGCTGTAATTTTAATGACTCCACAAAGCGAAACATTGTCGGTTGCAAAGGAAGCCATCGCACATGGAATAAAAGATATTTGGATTCAGCAGGGGGCGGAATCGAAACAAACAATAGAAGAACTTTCAAGGGAAGATATTAACCTCATATACAAAGAATGCATTTTGATGTTCTGGAAACCAGACAGCATACATTCTTTTCATCGTTTTCTGAAGAAATTATTCGGTCATCTGCCCGAATAATTTTAAATATTCGATTCACGCGAAGTTAAAACATCAGGCAGTTTATTCTAACTGCCTTATTTTAAAACACTTATATGTGTTTCAAATTTACATTGTTCCACGTGGAAATAGACTAATTTTTCAACGCTGCAAGTAAAATAGCCGCTTTTTTCTTTCCAAGAAGGGCTACTATTTCATCTGGAGATGCTTCAGAGATTTCTTTGACCGATCCGTATTTTTTGAGAAGCATTTCCTTCGATTTATCTCCAATGCCTTTTATTGTATCCAGAAATGATTCATTCATGAAGGAACTTCGTTTTCTTCTGTGAAAATTTATCCCAAACCTGTGTGCCTCATTTCTGAGATGCTGGATGATTTTCAGAGAGACGCTGTTCTTATCAAGATAAAGCGGAACAGAGTCACCCGGAAAATATATTTCCTCCAGCTTTTTTGCAATACCCACTATTGTAATCTTTCCTCTCAGACTAAGCTGTTCAAGACTTTGAACTGCAGAAGACAACTGACCTTTACCGCCGTCAATAATAATCAACTGCGGCAGAGGAGATTTCTCATCAATCATCCGCTTATAGCGTCTTAATATCACTTCTTCCATTGAGGCAAAGTCATCAGGTCCTGTCACCGTGCGGATGTTAAAATGACGATATTCCTTATTGCTGGGTTTTCCGTTACGAAACACAACACAAGCTGCAACCGGAAATTCACCCTGGATATTTGAATTATCAAAGCATTCAATATGAGTCGGCAATACAGGCATATGCAGATC
>CAZGDJ010000312.1:0-3774 GCA_964524635.1 uncultured Rikenella sp.
CAGGGAGCTACGGATTCCTTGGACTGGGAGCAATGCTTGGTCTTATAGTGCAGATAATGATGCTATTAACAAACAGCACTAATCGCCAGAGGATCAGTGATGCTATTGATGACCTCACGGTTATTAATTATAAGGCCCTTACCCTTGGTCTTTATTTTCTTACAATAGGGACTTTTCTTGGCGCTATATGGGCAAATGAGTCATGGGGTCGTTACTGGGGATGGGACCCGAAGGAGACATGGTCATTAATAACAATTATTGTATATGCTCTGGTGACACATTCGCGTATGATCCCCGGCATGAAAGATGTCTTTGCGTTTAATCTTCTTTCGCTGTTTGCCTTCTCTTCAGTTTTGATGACCTATTTCGGTGTCAACTATTATCTGTCAGGGATGCACTCATACGCTGGAGGAGATATTGCTTCTGTACCGGGAATTGTATACATCACAATTCTTTTATTTGCGACCATGGTTGTGGCAGTTTATCTCAGGTATAAACGTACATGACTTGCTGTGTAATAAATAAAAAAACCGTCCCGATTCCGGGACGGTTTTTAAATATCAGATAAATATTATCTGGTAGGTTTTGGAGGTCTCACCAAACTCTGAGAGCCTTTTCCTTTTCCGTCAGGATCCAAAGTAAGAGCTGCTTCAAATCCGTCTGTCCCCCATCCATAGTTCAGGAAGCACAAATGACCGATCCATGTACTTCCCTGTTTTAAATCATAAGACAGGTTCATAACAGGATATGTTCCGCTATCATCCAGTATGCCGCTACCCTGAATATAATAGGGAGTCTGAACAGCTCCATTATATTTGGTTGTAATATAATACTGAAGAGGAATAGTGATATTGCCTGATGCATCAATAGTATAATAAGCAATGCCACCGGCAACAATGGTTTCTCCCCACCAGTCTAACATCCAACCTGCGTTCAGCATACTGAGGAAAGGACCGGTACAGTTATCAGATGCAGTAACCTCACTGGGATATTCAGCATCGGTACCAAACCAGGTAACAATAGGAGGAGTTATGCCAGCAACATCATGCTCTACAGTATATGTTGAACCAGTTTTTGTGACTGTAGCCAGGAAGAATGAATAAAGGTCACATGGGTTCTCATTAGTCATAAGGACCGGATAATCAAGAGATGTATTCAAAATGCCTCTCTGATTGAAGGACAGTTTAACATTGATGTCAATGGGTGAATTAAAATCACCGGCATTTATTGTTGAATAAAGATCAGTCTTTACAAAATACTTGCCATCAGGCAAGGTTGATAAGAATGAATACTCTTCAAATGCACTTCCATCAACTGTTGCAATGGTAACACTGTCTTCGTCAAGAATTAAAAGCCTAAGATCAGCAGCCTCTTCTGGTTTAACGTCCAGACCTATGGCATCCAGGACATTTGTTGACCATGACATCTTTACGTTAAGTGAAGCGGCCGGATCAACGATCTCAAAGCTCCATACATCGCTTCTGGTAGGTATTCCATTGGCGTCATATCCAATAACTCTCCAGTAATACTTGGTTCCGATGGCCACATTAACTGTATATGTCTGTGAAGTATGACCAGTTGCAACTCTTGCAGGTTCTTCGGATTGTCCAAAGTATACATCCCATTTCTGAGGATCACCGTCAGCATCAGTTGATGACCAAACGAGATCAACGGTGGTGGCTCCGTCAAGATCCAGGAACGCTTTATGACTTGGGGAAACCACTTTAGGTATAGTAAAAGCGCCATATTCCACAAATGGTACCGGATCTCTGTCAAGACAGCTCTGAAAAGTAAGCGTGCCTGCGAAGACCAGTAGCATTACGATTATTGAAATCTTCTTTTTCATATATTAATTTTTTTGTTTCAGGTTAAGTTAATTGTACTAATCATCCTAATATGGCCCATAGTACACTACAGTATCAGTCTCTCGTCTGATTCCTAACGGATCACCCCACAGAGCGTCAAGGTAGAAAGTTCTTTCTGACGGCTCATACCTGTTCGGATAAGCTGCATTAAGTACAACGGCCGAATTATCCGGATCAACCAGGGAAATTGGGTTTGGTACTGTTGATTCATCAATTGTTATTACCCAGTTACCAATTCCACCGACGCCACCTGCACCGTCACCCCAGATATGAGTAGATTCCCATGCAACGCTGGTTGGACTCACTGTAGCAAGTTTGGTTGTGATATTTTTACGATACCCGGAAAGCACAGGGTCAAAAGGAGCATCCCTGAAGATATATCCTTTGGCCTTGTAGGTACCTTCCCATTTATTTGCCAGAGGCAGTCTGTAGAGGACAGTCTTTTTGTTTGCAGCAATAGTAACGCCACTTGTAACTGTCTGAATGGTTATAGGAGCCATATATTTGTTTTCCAAATTTAAGGTATCGGCCCTTGGAAGCTTTACATGAAGCATGGCATTCCGGTCTCCTGCTTTAATCACCAGTGTCTGATTAATTATCTCAGCCCCGGGATACATCTGGTATCTCCAGTGCATAGATGTATCAGCAGCCTGAAGAGCATCAGAATAAGCTTCCATTGCAGGCTCGTCAAAAGCGAATGTCAGTGATATATCCGATTTTGGTAATTCATCAGTAGCAATATTGACAAGGAATTTGAAAATCTGGTCCTCTGCTACCGGCTGAATTACAAAAGTATTTGCTCCGTTGCTCGGGAACTCTGCGTACATCTTTCCTTTAAGGTCATCTGTCCAGTCTATCCCGACATCATCTTTAAGGCAGGAACTAGTCGCAAAGACTACTGCCAGAAAGGATATAGCTAGTAATATTTTATTCTTCATATTTCTCTTTTTATACATTAAATAATTCTTTAGCATGATTCAGGATATTATCGGTTCTGCCAGAAAATCTTTGACGTGAACGCATTAATAGTACCTACCGCTAAAACATTATCATTATTTACGTTGATCTCGGTCTGAGGATATAACAGACGAACCGGAGGTGTTGGATTTTTCACACCTTCAGTTGTAGAGTAATGAATGAAATTAGGATAGCCTGATCTTCTTATGTCATTCCATATTGTCACAGGGCTTATTCCGATCATAGAAACCCATTTCTGTGTAAGGATAAGCTCGATCTTGTCCGTAGCTGCTCCATAATTAACCTGAGTTTTAGTATCATCAGACAGGTATGCAGATGCAGCTGCAATTGTGCCGTTTGGGCCACCCATATAAAGAATGGACTGTGTTACTGCACTTTCGTAAAGAGCTTTCGGATCACCGGTTATAAACTCTCTCTCTGCTGCTTCTGCCTGAAGGAAGAGACTTTCGAAATCCATCATTATAATTGCATCCTGATCATAAGATCTTATCAGGCCCGGGCCTAACGGTGATGTCTGAGCCGGAGCTAATGTTGGAAGTACTCCGTAATAGTTACCCATGACAGTCCCTGAGGCATTTGGTGCG
The DNA here is from genome assembly GCA_964524635.1 of uncultured Rikenella sp. GTDB lineage: Bacteria > Bacteroidota > Bacteroidia > Bacteroidales > VadinHA17 > SR-FBR-E99. The sequence goes on from CAZGDJ010000312.1 coordinate 3,428, forward strand.
AAAAATCTATCAAGACGCGGGTCAAAATTATCGCTCATAAAATCGCATGCGTCCCGGTTAGCGGCAAAGTAGGTGATACCGTCAGCCTGCTGTGAATCATCCTGCTTGTAGAAAGTCTCCCAGAAAGGATTCATCTTACCGGCTGATTTAACATAACCCGGATTAACCGTGGCGCTTTCACCTGCTCCAAGGTAGTCTGCAGTGGTGTGCGGGGTGGTTGCAAGAGCTGTGGTGATATAAGATTCTCTGCCGTCCATATCTGATTGATTGATCAGCATCCTGAGCTTAAGAGTATTGGCAAATTTCCACCAGAGATCCATATCGCCTCCGAACATGATATCATAAGA
>CAZGDJ010000313.1:0-3757 GCA_964524635.1 uncultured Rikenella sp.
TGTTGTGCTTGATCATAATGCCCCTCCTGCGGATGCAAAACTGGCTTCTCAGTACCAGGATATCAGAAATATAGTTGCCGAACAGGGTATAACCAGGTTCCATGATTCAGGCGAGGGTATTTGTCACCAGATGATGTCATATCATGCACGTCCAGGTATGGTTATTGTCGGATCTGACAGTCACACGTGCACAGCAGGTGCCTTTAATGCCCTTGCTGCAGGTATTGACCGTACTGAAGCAGCCGGTATATGGAAACGTGGTGAGACTTGGTTCCTCGTTCCCCCTTCAATGAAGATTAACCTGACAGGAAAGCTAAAGCCCGGCGTTAGTGCAAAAGATCTCTCTCTGTGGATTATAGGAATGCTTGGATCTGATGGTGCAAATTATATGTCAATTGAGTTTCACGGCGAGGGAGTCACCACCCTCTCTGTCAGTGAAAGGATGACCATTGCAAATCTTGCTTCTGAAATGGGAGCGAAAAATGCTGTTTTCCCCGCTGATAAAGTTCTGAACGATTACCTGGGTGAAGATGTTAAGGGCGTTTGGGCTGACGAAGGTGCTGATTATCACTGTAATATATCCATTGACCTTGATAAGGTTTTTCCACTTGTAGCAGCTCCTCATAATGTAGATAATATCAAATCTGTCTCCTCCGTCTCCGGCACAGTCGTTCATGAAGGCCTTATCGGTACCTGTACAAACGGCAGGATAGAAGACCTGCGAATAGCCGCATCAGTGCTGAAGGGAAAGAAGGTTAAGGCTGGCTTCCAGCTCCATGTAATACCTGCCTCACGTGATATTTATCTTCAGGCTATACATGAAGGCATCATTACGACACTTGTTGAATCAGGAGCCAATATCCTCAGTCCCTCCTGCGGACCATGTCTTGGAACAGGGCAGGGGATACCTGCTAACGGTCACACGGTGATATCAACCGCAAACCGTAATTTCCTTGGAAGGATGGGTAATAAAGAGGCATCAATATATCTTGCTTCTCCTGCCACAGTGGCCTCATCTGCAATAACCGGAGTTATAACTGATCCCCGTTCTAAAATGGGTAGTGAGGTGTTTCCTTTCAATCCGCCTCAAAGTGCAACTAACCTGATCAGGGAAGGTGAGAGCCGAAAGAAAGACAATGTCTGGAATTACTCAGATGTTGACAATCTTAATACTGACCAGATGTTCGCCGGAAAACATACATACAGTGTAATGAGCTCTGACGCAGCATCTATATTACCTCTGCTTTTTGCAGACTTTGATTCTTCATTCAGTAAAAATGCCTCGGCAGGCGATATCATAATTGCCGGTGACAACTTCGGGTGTGGCAGCTCAAGGGAGCATCCATCTGTAGGCCTGGCGTACCTTGGAATTAAAGCAGTAATAATTAAGTCTGTGAACAGGATCTTCTACAGATCATCTATCAACCAGGGATTGCCCCTCATCGTGCTCAGAGAAGCAGTTGATGCTTACAGACCTGGTGATAATGTTGATGTAGACTTTGATAAAGGCATTGTTACCATAGGAAAGAAGAAATTCTCTTTTGAGCCGCTGCCAAAAGAGCTTAAACAGATCATTGAGAAGAAAGGGCTGGTAAACTGGATGAAATCAGTCTGATATTCCGACTTCTAAGCCTTAGGGTAATAAGAAAAGAAAAAAGTAATTATATTTGCCGCGGTTTTAAATAACCGGGACCGGTTCCGTAGCTCAGTTGGATAGAGCAACAGCCTTCTAAGCTGTGGGTCGAGCGTTCGAGTCGCTCCGGAATCACATAAAGCACTCATCAAGAGTGCTTTTTATTTACTAATCACTCAGTTGGATAGAGCATCCCGACTTCAGTCGGGAGGGTCGAGCGTTCGAGTCGCTCCGGAATCACATGAGAGGTAACAATTAGCTGCCTCTTTTTTTTATAGCCGTACATCATTTATGTAAGGTATTCCAATTATCATTATTAAGATGTTCGTTTTCATATTAACAATCTGTCTTTGTGTGCTGCATATGAACTTAACCTGATGGAAATCTAAAATGCGGTATTAGAATATGACCTTTTAAAACAGTGAAGAATGAAAAAAGGAGGCTGTTAACCTACTTTTATGTTGTGAATTTGCTTAACCGCTTTGTAAGCAGCTGGCTTTTTTTCATTTTTTGGAGCATGTAAAAATCTTATAAGCTGATTCCACCTCACTCCTGAAAACATCCTGCTGGTCGTCCTTATACTCCTTTACTACATTGCCATTACAATCCCAAAGAACAACATCAAAAATTGAATTACCAACAGGATCTGTATTCGCAATATAGAAAACGGTTTTTTCTTGATACTTTCCTTGCATTATTGACTGTTGACAAACGCAATCTGCTAAAGAGATTTTTATTTCTTTAAGCCAGGCCAGATCTTTTAGCGGATCATTACAATTGCATGTGTTGTCATTCTTTTCGCAGCTGAATAAAAGCACCATGAATAAAAAAACAATACTAAGCTTTTTCATTTGATTAGGTTTTGGTCTGTTCAGGTACCTCAAAAATCATACCATCAGGCAGAATAATTTGCTGAAATATCTTTTGTATCAATAATATATCAGTTTGTCAAAATAAGTTTTGCGTTAGTTAATACTTCCGTAATCCCGGAACGAAGGTTTAGCTAAAATAGAAGAAAAAATCTTACTAACCTTTGACAAAACAATCACGACGCAAATTCAGTCAATTACAAATGCCGGCCTGCTAGACGCCGTTTTCTAAGTAATCACTGTTACCCATATAGGAATTAGCGCCGCTAATACAGCTATAGTTATTTGAACATAATAGTTTTTCACAAATAACCCACTCAGTAAAAGCACTGAATCATCTGTATTGGTTTCTATTTGTCCACCCGTGGATGAACTATTGTATTTTATTTCGGTCCCTTCTGCATTAAAAATTCTCCATTTGGTATTTAAAATGTTTTCGTATCTCCAGTAATAAGTTTTTTTATCAATCGATAATGTCGCTTTTGTCATCCAGTTACTGAAAATAATCTCACCAATCTTCTTATTCTCTATTTTGTCTAAAATACTGGTGCGTTGATTTATGAATCCATTCGTAATGAACTTATATTCTTTGTCATTAATCTCACCTGTTGATGTTTGTGATAATGCTTTCTCTGTAAGTTTTCCAATCAAACTGTTATTTGAATAAATACTATATGAACTGGTAAACAGTCCCTTTTTCCAATGAAATATGGATTGCATATTGTGTGTATTTTGTTTAGTGTTAATATGCCAGTGAATTTAATATCAAAGTACATTGACGGCACATAGAAGTCATAATTTATTTTGTTTCAAAGATTATCCTGCGGTAACTCGATAAATTATGAACACCATCATCGGTTACCTCACAAATGACGTGAAATGTCTTGCCTGTGGCATCAGACGGTACTTGAACCATGGCTATGCATGATTCAGTATCTGTGATAATAATATTCCCGGAATAAGTCCCCGCTTCCGGCACTATCCACCACTTATAACGTAACTGATCGCCATCAGGATCATATGTTTTTGATGCATTGAGCTTCATATTTTCCCCGGCTCTGCAAACAATCACAACGGGACTGATGCTTTTATCTCCATCAAAGACAATAACCGGATTGCGGTTTCCCTTTCCTTCTTTTGCCCAATCCATTCGCGCGGCAAAATTGCTGAACATAGCCTGATAGAAGTATGCAAAATATTCTGTAGTGATTTCGTAGGGTTTACCTGTATAATTGGTGAATGAATGAGTAAGACT
>CAZGDJ010000314.1:0-3747 GCA_964524635.1 uncultured Rikenella sp.
GGAAATATCAATGCTGTGTCCGGTCATAGGAGCTATTCTTACAAGTTCCTTATACCAGTCTGTGCTGGCAGGATAATCATTGACATCTTTCGGAATATATCCGATAACCTCTGCATTGGCTTCATTCATAAGCTCAACATACTGATCCCTGGAGGCCAGCTTCATGATGTTGACCGGAATCTGGATGCCATAATAGCCATCATAGCTGATAGTCGGTTTACCTGCTCCTCCTTTCTTTGTAGTGATAAGTATGACACCATTAGCGGCGCGTACCCCGTATATGGCAGATGCTGAGGCATCTTTAAGTACGGTCATTTCCTCAATATCACCAGACCCTAAAAAATCAATATTATCAACAAAGACACCATCGACAATATAAAGTGGATTTGCATAATCCCCTATTGACCCGACACCTCTGATCCTGACAGATGGTCCGCTTCCGGGCACCCCGCTGCTTATGATCTGCAAACCGGCTACCTTACCCTGCATTGCCTGCATCGCGTTTGAAGTTACCTGACGTGTCAGATCTTCACCTTTAACAGTCACAATGGGAGCGGTAAGATCCTTTGCCCTCTGAGTACCATACCCTATAACAACAACCTCATCCATAAGAGTGGTCTCGGTATCCAGTTTTACATTAATCTCTGTTTTATTGCCGATACTTATCGTCTGGGTGATCGTGCCAACCATTGAGAAGACAAGTGTATCCGATGGAGAAGCAGTTATACTGTAGCTGCCATCATTGCCAGTAATAGTTCCCCTGAATGTGTTTTTAATAATTACAGAAACACCGGGCAATGGTAGATTCTGATCATCTACAACTATGCCCTTTATCTCTTCTTGTCCTGAAAGCGGTTGCAGGTAAAGAGCAAGTATGAATAAAAGTGAGAATATTTCTTTCATGGTCAGGTGATATTTTATCCAAGTTAAGAACGAAGAATAACTTACTGCCTATAAAGGATTGCTCTTTGATTTTCTCACCATCACAAGTATGCGTGACAATTACCTATATTTTACCACAACAATTATTCATAAGGTATTGTTTATGCTTTAGTTACAATTATTTTTTTTCTGCATAATTATTACCATGCTAAAAGATCACCTGGTGGATTTTTAGGAAGAAGTTTTACAATGAAGGATAAAGCAAAGAGACACGGCAGCCACCGTGTCTCTTTCTGAACCAATTGAAAAAAGTCACTATAGATCAATGAGCCGACATAGAAATGCGGAAATTACCTGTGGCGTTTTTTGCATTTATCCTGAATGTCCATTTCCCGTTCTTCCACCCGTTTGATTCTTCATCCTCAAAACTCTTGCGCCAGTTAAGACTGCCATTGGCATCAATTACCACTTCAGAGAGTTGTTTGCCGTCAGGCTTAATAATTGCAATTGTAATCGAGCCCTCAGCACAGTCTCCTGATAATGAGAGATTTACATTGCTCAGCCCTTCACCTGCATCCATCAGGAACTCATTTGAGAAAGTTGCCTCAAGCACCTGACGCGAATAATTCCACGATGAGCCTGGCTTGCTGCTTTGCATTATGTCATTTTGAATATAGTATTCACCTAAATCCGGGCTCATATACTTATAATAGAACCTATCCTCATATGGAATTGCCAGATGAATATTATTTGACATTTCTTCAGCCCTTTCGCGTATCTGTTCAAGATCTCTTTTGTCTTTTACTATTGTAAAAGTCTTGAGTGCCTTATCCATTTCCTCCATCGCTTTCTGCTGCTCTTTCAACTGTTGTTCATGGTCCTGTTTAAAGAATAGTTCTTCCTGTGTTTTCTTCTGAGCTTCCGATTCAGCCTTTTTCTTTGCCGTTTCTGCTTCTTTTTGTTTCAGCTTTTCATCAGTGACCTTTGTCCCTGCGTTTTCCTGTGCCCTTGCAACATTTGATGAAAACAATACTGCTATCAAAGTGAGGGTAATTGAATAAGTGATTCTTTTCATGACTGCCTTTTTTAGTTTTTCCATATGTAAAATTATTCATCATAATGACAGGTATGAGTTAATGGGAGGTTAATGAAAGGTTAATCCTGCATGACTTCAATTGCATTTTGTAATTTTGAGTCAAAGTAAAAATTAATGAAGCATCATCTTTTGCTCATAGTACCGCTTTCCGCTCTTTTACTTTTCCTTGCTGTTCAGGTATTTATGATCAATAGCATACTGAAGCAGAAGGAAGAATTGATTTTATTGCAGTATAAAACCCTGTCGCGTGAAGGACTCAATGCATTTACAATAAAGAATAAAGCAAACGGATTTGAAAAAGCTATGGATGTGACCGATAAGTTTTCCGGTCTTCTTATAACCGAGGAATTGCCTTCATTGAGATCCTCCTCCGACTCTGTTGCAATTATTAAAGAGTCAGTGCCGCAAATATTTTCTATTATAAAAAAGAACGAGGTGCTGTCATCATTTCTTAGATCATATATTAAAAAAAACGGGTATGATCCTGAATTCAAAACCCTTATTGAAATAATAAATTTCAGACTGCTTACAGATGAAGGTCCGTTTACAATTATTAATGACCTGCCAGTTAAGATGAAGCCAAATACTATCAGGGTTAACACATTCAAAGAAGAGCACAATAATTTTGAGATTGAATATGCCCTGTTAATTGATCTGACCCATAAGAATGAAATGGTTTTCAAAGAAGCATTCCTTTCTCTTTTACTCATTACCGTCAGCATAATCATTGTGCTGACAGTCTTCTGGCTGACATGGCATAATCTGATGGAAGAGAGGAGGTTGTCTACCCTCAAGACAGATTTTATCAACAACATGACTCATGAGCTCAAGACACCTTTATCAACCATTACGGTAGCCGGACGCACGCTTGAAAAAGAACAGATTCTGAATGACCCCCGCAGGATCCTTGATACCGCTCAGCTCATTGGCAAACAGAGTATTCACCTCAACCAGCTGATTAACACTATCCTTGAAGTAAGTATACTGGAGAGAACCGAATTTGAACTCTCCCGCCAGAATGCTGAAATAAATGAGCTTACGCACCAGATAGTCGCTTCTTTTCTGACTTCCTGCGATAACTGTGCTGATATCAGAGAAGACTATCAGGCAGGCATTCCAATGATATCCGTTGATGTACTCTACTATACCACAATGATAAACAACCTCCTTTCAAATGCGGTTAAATATTGTACAACGAATCCTGTTATAAAAATTTGTACCAAAGATGAAGATGGCAAAATAAGTATATCTGTAGAAGACAATGGTATAGGTATCTCGCGTGAACATCTTGATCATATTTTTGAGAAGTTCTATCGGGTTCCCCATGGTGATATTCACAAGGTAAAGGGTCTGGGTCTGGGTCTTTATTATGTCAAAAGAATCGCTGTTTCTCATGGAGGTGATGTCTCTGCTACAAGTAAGCCAGATCGCGGTACTGTATTTACATTAAGACTCCCAAAGTAAAACTTTAACAAATGAAAATTCTGTTAGCTGAAGACGACATAGATTTCGGGAACATACTTTCGCAGTATGTATCCATCAACGGCTTGGATGTGACTCTTGCACGCGACGGCAATGAAGCCTGGGACCTTTTCCAGAAGGAGAAACCGGATATTTGCGTGCTCGATGTAATGATGCCAGAAATGGACGGGTTCACCCTTGCCAGGGAGATAAAGGCTATTGATCCAGACATACCGGTCATTTTTCTTACTGCAAAAAACCTCAAAGAAGATATTTTTGAGGGTTTCAGATCAGGCGCAGATGATTAT
>CAZGDJ010000315.1:0-3745 GCA_964524635.1 uncultured Rikenella sp.
GAAAGTGCACGCATTTCTTCAAGGGTAGCTTTGCCAAAGAAATCCATCATGACTTTGTTTGCCAACTGAGCAGTGTCAAGTGGCTGACCGGGTCTCAGATTGCTGAGTCCGCCACCGCTCATACTGATAGCTTTGCTGATCTTATTCCTGGATTTTGGTGAAGCGCATAATGACTGAACACTTCCTGCTCCGGCACTCTGACCAAAAATAGTTATGTTATTCGCGTCGCCACCAAACTGTTCTATATTCTTCTGAATCCATTTAAGCGCAGCAGCCTGATCCATTAACCCATAATTACCAGAAACGCCATTAGGGTTTTCTTCCGATAGCAGAGGGTGTGAAAAGAATCCTAAAACACCCAGACGATAAGTAACAGTTACTAAGATTACGCCTTTGGAAGCCCAATCTTCTCCTCCATCCATTTCGGGTTCAAAACCAAAACCTTCGCGGTAGCCACCACCATGTATCCACATGGCAACAGGCAGCTTTTTATCTGTAACGCCGGCTGCAGGGGTCCAGACATTCAGGTAAAGACAGTCTTCGTCAAAAGGAACAGATCCACTGGCCCGCCATTCCCGTCCGTAAAAACTATTGGGATCCCAGGTTACCTGCATAGAAGCAGCACCAAATGAGTCAGCTGTCATTACACCATCCCAGGGTATTACCGGTTGTGGCTCTTTCCAGCGTAAATCGGCTACCGGAGGTGCTGCAAAAGGAATACCTTTGTATGCAATGACTCCCTCTGTTGGGGTTTCTACTCCGATTACCTTTCCTCCCTCAATGGTCAGCACTGGGTTCGATTTATCACATGAACACATTACGAACACGAGGATTAACAAAGTAATAAATGATAGTTTTTTCATAAGAATTTTAGGTTGATTAGTACTAAATAGCATAAAACAATACTCAAATATCAAATAAATATTGAAAAATATCAAAAAACCCGTTAGTAATGAGTGCGGCTTTTCTTAACAACGCATATACTTCCTTAACCAGGCGTGGTCTTAAATGACAGAGATCATATTCTGATGGCTGCTTCAGCTTTGCTTCAGAAAATATCCCTGAAACCCATAAAAAGAAACCGGAATAACAAGGATAATCAGGTTTTTTATGAAACATCTGCTAATTTAGCATTGACTTAATGTAATCAGAAATGAACAAAAAATTTTATTTATTAATGCTGGTTTTGTCAGGCCTGCTTCTTGAAAAAAGTGCATATCCTCAGAATGGACAGGCGTTATCAATCCCAACAGGTATCGAAATAGTATCACAGCTTGAAAAACCGAAGAATGCCCGGAAATTTAAAGAAAAAGATCTGGCAGGTTACCTGCTGGTATACTTCAAAGATCAGACCCAATCGGCTTATATGGCAATAAGCAGCGATGGTTACACATTTACAGATGTTAACGGTGGCAATCCTGTGTTTATCGGTTCTCAGCTTGCCGAACAAAAAGGTGTACGTGACCCGCATATCACCCGTGGGCCCGATGGTGCTTTTTATCTGGCAATGACTGACTTGCACATATTTGGCAAGCGGGCAGGATTTCGCGATACCGAGTTTGAACGCCCTGCCGAAAAATATGGCTGGGGCAATAACCGCGCTATAGTGCTTATGAAATCATATGATCTCATTCATTGGACGCATTCCGATTTTCGGGTTGATAAGGCATTTCCTGAAATTGGCGACATTGATTGCTCCTGGGCGCCTGAAACCATTTTCGACCCTGCAGTCGGGAAAATGATGGTATATTTTACAATCCGGTACAACAATAAGGAATGCCATCTTTACTATTCTTATACCGACGACAATTTTACAAAACTGGAGACAACCCCTGAAAGAATAACTGAAATCGGGGGTCTCGATGGCGACATTACCAAAGCAGGCAGCCAATATCAGCTTTTTTTTGTTTCAAATGCCAGGGTTTTGCATTCAGTTTCCGGCAAAATTAACGAAGGATACAAAACCGATACAACACGCATTGATCCTGAAAAAGTTCCAACAGAGGCCCCTAACGTGTTCAGGCGATTAGGAACAGATACCTACGTGCTTATGTATGATGTGTATGGCGCCAGACCCAGCAATATGGGTTTCAGTGAAACGAGCGATTTTGTCACCTTCACGAATATCGGTCATTTTAACGAGGGCGTAATGAAATCAACCAATTTCAAAAGTCCGAAACATGGTGCCGTTACATACCTCACCAGATCGGAACTGCAAGCTATTGCTGAACACTGGAACATGGATATAAATAGTCTAAATACAAATAAGTGAGTCCAAAAATAATCTTACTATGAAAAAATCGCTTCCCTTTAGCTTTCTGTTTACAGTTCTGTTATTTATAACCGGATTGCAAACAGAAATTGCAGTTGCCCAGACTTCAAATTCCTCAATGCAGGATGAAGCTGTCACCCCCGGCGACTTTAAAACTGAATTAGTACTGGAAGCAAAAGTCAAAATTGCCGGGATGATCATGGTAGGCGAAAGCAAGCGCGGGACACGCCGTGTTATTCCAATTACCGGAGGCACTTTTGAGGGGCCAGACATCAAAGGCGAGGTGCTGCCATGTGGTGAGGACTGGCAACTGGTGCGTCCTGACGGCGACATGGAGCTTTATGCCCGTTACCTGCTGAAAACTGATGATGGCCATGTGATACAGGTGATCAATCAGGTGACAATGCATATGCCGAAAGAAGGAGGAAAAGGAGGTCCATACATCAAATCGGTGCTTGACTTTGAAGCGCCAAACAACAGTCCATACGATTACATGAATCATGCGATATTCCTTGGAACGCTGAAAATGCCGGCGCTTAAACCTGGTGAGGACCCGTATGTAATCATCGGGGTGTACAAGGTTTTGTAATCACACTGTAATATGAGATTTCATGCCTCTCAGCAGGCTGGTGCTCCTGCACTCAAGACAAATATGAAATAGTTCCTGATTTGTCATACAATAACAGCTTCTAACTCATCAATATAATTGAATATTATGAAACCAGGAAGAATCTTAATAACACTTACCTTCCTATTTGCATTAACCCAAGTCCAAACAGCTCAAACAAGTATTTCGGGAAGAGTATTGTCTCAGGAAGACAAGCAGCCTCTTATTAGTTCAACAGTTTCGGTGATAAAAGCAGGATCCGGGGACTTGGTTACCGGTACTTTAACTGATAAAGAAGGGAGATTCAATGTATCAGGTCTTACATCCGGAGAATATGATTTCATTGTTTCGTATGTTGGCTATAAAACTGTGAAAAGAAATGTGATTTCAGGTTCACTGAATAAATTCCTCGATTTAGGTAACATTTTATTGGACCCGTCTAATGTTGAACTTTCCGAGGTGCAGGTAGAAGCTCAGAAACTAACTACTTCTGCCACGCTCGACATGAAAAGCTATTCGGCCAGCAGCTTTATTTCAGGCTCCTCAGGATCTGTTCTTGATATTTTAAAAACGCTTCCGGGGGTCGTAATAGACCAGGAAAGCAAGATTGTTTTACGCGGTAGTGACAAGGTCGCAATACTGATCGATGGTAAACAATCAAGCCTTACAGGCTTCGGAAATCAGAAAGGCTTAGAGAATATTCCTGCCTCGCAGATTGAAAGTATTGAAATAATCAACAATCCTTCAGCAAAATACGATGCTGCTGGTATGGCTGGTATTGTAAATATCAGATTTAAGAAATCTGAAAACAAAGGTTTAAGCGGTGATGTCAGTTTTACACCAGGGATCGGGAGGATAACCAAACG
>CAZGDJ010000316.1:0-3738 GCA_964524635.1 uncultured Rikenella sp.
AAGTAGTGTTCAGGGGAGCGCGTTGCCTGGACCGTTGCAGCGAAGGGCCTTTTATCATTATCAATGGCAGGACATACCAAACGCCTGCCATACAGGATATTGAAAAACTACTGGAAAAAGAGTTTAACATATCTGGCAGATGACTTAAATCAGAAGCATATGAATGAGTCAAAGCAAGTTATTTTTATAAATGAGGACAAATGCAGGAACTCCTACTCATGTGTCAGATCATGTCCTGTGAATGCAATTGAGGTTAAGCCTGAGCGCAGGCACCCTGTTATCATTGGTGACAGGTGTATTGGGTGCGGTTTATGTTTTCTCTCTTGTTCACCCCGGGCTATTGAGTTCAGAAGCTCACTGGAAAATGTTAAAAACCTGCTTGCCTCTGACCGTAAGACCGTAGCCCTTGTAGCTCCCAGTATTGCCTCTGAGTTTGATGATATAACTGACTTTCGCAAGCTTGTGGCCATGATACGCAACCTCGGCTTTGATTATGTTCATGAAGTTTCTTTCGGCGTTGACCTTGTTGCTCATGCTTACAAAAAACATTATGAAGGAGCCTCAGGCAAGTATTACATCACAGCCAATTGTCCATCAATTGTTGAAATGATTGAAAAGTACTATCCTGAGCTTGTTCCCAACCTCGCTCCTTTGGTATCACCGATGGTTGCAACAGCAATGGTAGCGCATGATCTGTATGATGATGCAGCGGTAGTATATATGGGACCATGTATTGACACCAAGGAGGAATCGACTCAATACAAGGGTAACCGCCTAATTGACAGCGTGCTTACATTCATTGAGCTTCGGCAGTTGTTTAAAGAGTACGAGATACAGGAGAAGGGGGTTAAGGTTGCTGAGTTTGACCCTCCGTACGGAAATTGGGGAGCTTTATATCCATACCCTGCCGGCATATTGCAGGCTGCAGGGATAAAGCGTGATCTGATATCAAGCAACGTGATCACTGCATCAGGGTCAGAAGATGTCAGGGAGGCTATTAACGATTTCAATCACCATATTGACACCATTAAGCATCATTTTAACCTCTTTTTCTGCCAGGGTTGTCTCCTTGGTCCCGGAATGACAAAACATGATGAACGGTACCGTCGGCGGTCATTGGTAAGACAATATGCCGAGAAAAGAGTAAATGCCCTGGACAAAGAGCAATGGGAAAAGGACATGAAGCGATGGTCGGTGCTGGATCTTTCGAGAACGTTTTCTCCAAATGACCAGAGGATCCCGGAACCTTCTGAAGAAGCAGTAGCGGAGGTGCTTAAGATTGTCGGCAAGGAGCACCATTCAGATGAGCTCAATTGTAATGCCTGCGGTTACGGATCATGCCGTGAATTCGCAAAGACAGTTGCAAAAGGATTGGCAGTTCCTGAAATGTGCCATACTTATAACCTTCGCAATAAGCAGGAATACATTGAAACACTCCGTCAGACGAACAAAAAGCTCTCAGATACAAAAAAAGCCTTGAAAGAATCCGAAGAGCAGGCAATGAGGGAGAAGGACGCCGCACAAAATGCCTCTGAAACTATGAACAGCATGCTCAACAAGCTGCCAAACGGAGTCGTTATTGTTGACAATGATTTGAAAATACTACACTCAAATGAAAGCTTCCTGAATATCATAGGCGAAGACGCAAAGGCAATAGCTGAGGTTATCCCCGGATTACGCGGCGCTGACCTTAAAGCCCTTTTACCGTTCAATGTCTATAACATTTTCTCTTTTGTGCTCAAGGAGAATGAATCTGTAGTAAGTCGTGATGTCCAGCTTGAAGACAGGATGTTCAACATTTCCATTTTTCCCATACGTCAGAATAAAATAGCCGGAGCAATCATCCGTGACCTCTTCTCACCTGAGATACAAAGGGAGGAAGTCATCACAAGGGTTTCAGATGTCATTGACAAGAACCTTGAGATGGTACAAAAGATAGGCTTCCTGCTTGGTGAAGGAGCTGCAGAGACGGAACAGATGCTCAATTCTATTGTTGAATCCTTCCGGAAGAAGAGAGAGGAGTTGAACAAAAAGCCTAATCCTTAGGATGGAGAGGGAGTTTTTTATAGAGGTCAACAGCCAGCAGCGCAACCATGAAGGAGAGCGAATTTGCGGCGATGTCTTCCTCTCAAGTAATGTAAGGGAGGAAAAACGCATTGTTGCAGTATTGTCAGATGGTATGGGGCATGGTGTCAAAGCAAACATCCTTGCTACCCTGACATCCACGATGGCTCTGAATTTTACCCGCGAACACAAAGAGCCTGATCGAATTGCAGAGATCATCATGAATACTCTGCCAGTATGTTCAGTCAGAAAAATCAGCTATGCCACCTTCACAATTGTGGATGTTGAGTCAGATGGCCGTACCAACATTCTTGAATATGACAATCCGCGATGTATTGTCCTGCGCGGGAGCCAACCCTTTGAGCCTGACTGGAAAGAAGTGATTCTTGAAAAAGGCCAGAACGCAGGTAAAAAATTGCGTAAATGCACTTTCTACCCGGTGAAGGAGGACAGGATAATACTTATTTCTGACGGTGTTGCCCAGAGTGGTATGGGAAGCCAGGCATGGCCGCTTGGGTGGGAACGTGACAATGTACAGCAGTATATTCTGTCACTTGTGGCAGGGGAACCTTCAATGTCAGCTCATACCCTCGCCGGTAAAGTAGTTACAATGGCTTATAAATATGACAATTACGAGGCAAAAGATGATATCTCATGCGCCATACTTTATTTCAGGGAGCCGCGAAAATTGTTATTATGCTCAGGCCCTCCATATGACCAGGAAAAAGATGCGGTGCTGTCACGCAAGGTGAATGAATACGACGGAAAAGTAATACTGTGCGGTGGTACAACAGCAGATATAGTGGCAAGGGAATTGAAAAGAAAAATTGTTGACGAGCTTATTTTTGAAGACCCTGAACTGCCTCCGGAGAGCTTCATGGAAGGAGTGGACCTGGTCACTGAAGGGATACTCACGCTTCAAAAAGTCAACGAGATACTTAAAGGGTATAACAACAGTGTCAAGCTGGGTAAGGGGCCTGCTGACAAGATTGTAAAAATGATTATGGATAGTGACGAGATTAACTTCATAGTCGGTACCCGCATCAACGTCGCCCATCAGGACCCCACCCTCCCTGTTGATCTTGAAATCCGAAGGACAGTTGTGAAAAGAATAGCCAGGATCCTTGAAGATAAGTGGCTTAAGCTGGTAAGCATAGACTATATCTGATAATAGTCAATGGTCTCTGGTCAAGGGTCTTTGGCAATGGCGCAATGATAATTGCCAGATATCTTCAGAAAATATCCTATTTCACTCTTTCTTCCGGAAAGACTATAATATTGTCCAGCAGAAAGCTGTTTACCTCAACATTCATATTTTCATTATAGTCCATATACTTAAGACAGAGCCTGTTTTGCCCTTTTTTCAGATAAACACGTAACGGATTTGATAATCCCCAGTCAGACCATTCATCCCTGCCTCTCTGAGGGAATACGACCGTGCCGGCATAATTATCATTACAGAAAAGAGAACGTTGCGCACATTTGTTGTCTGTATTCACCGGACCATTGCCATTGGCATATCTGAATTCTACAATATAGTCTCCCTCCCCGGGAGCATTTACTATAAAATTTAAAGCCGGATCTTCTTTTTTTATCCCGGCATATCCCCTGCCTGAAAATCCAAAAGCTTTTCTTTCGGGGACACCTGAATATTTCTCCGCTTCAATTATTATT
>CAZGDJ010000317.1:0-3724 GCA_964524635.1 uncultured Rikenella sp.
CATTGATAACAATAACATTATCACCGCAGTCTACATGAGGTGTGAAGCTTGTCTTGTGCTTCCCCCTCAGCATCAGGGCTACTACAGCTGCCAGACGACCAAGAGTCTGACCTTCCGCATCTACCAGTACCCACTCTTTCTCTACAGTCGCCTTATTGGCTGAAACTGTTTTGTAGCTTAAGGTGTTCACGATAGTACTAAGTTTTTAATAATTACTCTGATAAATAAAACAAAACCCCTTTTTTAGGGTCTGCAAAAATACAACTTATTTTTGTTCCGAGCAATATGTTGTACTTTTAATTTCTTGTTATCATCATGTTCCGCTTTCCAATTCATCAGACTTTTAATTTTGTAATGGATGGTATCCATTGACAGAATAGCTTGTTTCTGGTTTCGGCTCTTTTTTGATATCAGGGTCTTTCGATGATACTTTTGAATCATTTAGCGGCTCAACATACTTTCTTTTCTTATTTTTACAACTTGTTTCTTATAACTCATTTTAGGAATGAAAATAAAGTCTGAAGAAGTACAGTTCCTTGAAATGGCAATTGAAGCCGCTGCTCAAAATATCAAAGAGGGCGGAGGTCCATTTGGTGCCGTGGTAGTGCGTGAAGGGGTGCCAGTCTCAAAGTCGGGCAACAGGGTTGTCCCAAATAACGATCCCACAGCTCATGCTGAGGTACAGGCAATAAGGATAGCTTCATCTGTGCTTAAAACCTTTGATCTTAGTGATTGTGTAATTTATTCTTCCTGTGAACCTTGCCCGATGTGTCTGGGTGCTATCTACTGGGCAGGTATTAAACGTGTGGTCTTTGCTGCTGATCGTCACATGGCTGCAGCAGCAGGTTTTAGTGATGAGCTTATTTACAGGGAGCTGGCTCTGCCAACTGAAAAGAGAGGCATTGAAATGGAGCAGGATCTTACTCAGGAAGGCAAGATGGTCTTCATAAAATGGGAAGAATACCCCGATAAAGTGCGTTACTGATCTCCTGACAATAATGGCACGGCTAAATGAGGAGTTTTATTATGGGGATGCTGTTACCCTGGCTCAGATGCTGACAGGTATGGACATTGTAATTCTGTCCGCCGAAGGTCAGTCACGATTCATGATTAGCGAAACAGAAGCATATCTTGGAACTGAGGATAAAGCCTGTCATGCCAGCAAAGGCAGGACTAACCGCAACGAGGTTATGTTCATGCGGGGGGGATATTTGTACATCTATTTTATTTATGGCATGCATTGGATGATGAATATCGTGACAGGGAAAAAAGATGATCCACAGGCTGTTCTGATAAGGGGTGCAGGTCAATTTACTGGTCCTGCCCGGGTAACAAGAGCGCTGGGGATTAACGGCTCATATAACAGAGAAGATCTTACTACATCTGAAAGGATTTGGGTGGAGGATACAGGTAAAAAGCCTTTATTGTCAGCCGGACCCCGGATTGGGATTGAATATGCAGGAGAACCCTGGGTAAGCAAACCATGGAGATTTTTTATATCTGAAATCATCAAATAAAATATTATGATAAAAGGATTCCATCGATGGAACAATGTAACAGGTTGGGTGGTGTTTGCCATCTCACTGTTAACGTATCTGTTGACTATTGAACCTACAGTCAGTTTCTGGGACTGTGGTGAATTCATTCTCTGCTCATATCGTCTCGAAGTGGGACATCCCCCCGGAGCCCCTCTTTTCCTGCTGCTTGGACGCTTTTTCTCACTGTTTGCCGGGTCAGATACCTCAAAAGTGGCAATGATGGTAAATATCCTTTCTGCCCTTGCAAGTGCATTTACCATACTCTTTCTCTTCTGGAGCATAACCCGCCTCATAAGAATGGCCACTGGTGATAATGAAAGTGTTACCGGAGGAAAAACTGTCGCGATTATTGCATCGGGGATACTTGGATCACTTGCCTATGCATTTTGCGACACGGCATGGTTCTCAGCAGTCGAAGGTGAAGTATATGGCACCAGCTCACTCTTTACAGCTGCTGTGTTCTGGGCTATGCTCAGATGGTACGATGAGGCTGATGAACCTTATTCAAACAGATGGATCATTCTGATAGCCTACCTTATGGGCTTGTCAATAGGAGTACACCTTCTGAACCTTCTTACCCTGCCGGTTCTTGTCCTTCTCTTCTATTTCCGCAAATATGAAGTAAAGACAAAAGGTGTTATAATAGCAGTATCTATTTCCTTCATTCTGCTGGGTGTACTTAACTTCATATTTATACCCGGGGTGGCTGAAGTTGCAGGATGGTTTGAACTCTTGTTTGTTAACACATTCGGACTTCCATATAACACAGGCCTTTACATTTATCTTATACTCTTTGTGGCAATTATTGTTTACGGTATATGGTATTCATTAAAGAAGAAAAAAGTCATTCTTAACTATATATTGACGGTAGTAGCGGTTCTTATGCTAGGCTATTCTTCTTTTGCACTTATTATTATCAGAGCTAATGCTCACCCTCCAATGAACCAGAATGACCCGTCCGATGTATTCTCTTTTATTTATTACATTAACCGGACTCAGTATCCAAAGGCTCCTTTTATCTCTGGCTATTATTATTCAGCTCCGTTAGCATCAATAGATAATAAGATCGCAGGATATAATAAGGAAGGTGGGAAATATGTTCCTTATTATTATCCTAAATATGGATATGATAAACGCTTCAGAACACTATTTCCAAGAATGTACAGTACTGATCCGGAACATATAAGGCAATATGTTTACTGGGGCAAAATAAAAGGGAGGAAAATTACTGTACGTTCCAATGGTAAGAATGAACAGGTAGTGCTGCCTACGTTTGGCGAAAATCTCCGTTTCTTTTTCAGGTACCAGATAGGTGTCATGTACATGAGGTACTTTATGTGGAATTTTGCAGGAAGGCAAAATGATGTACAGGCTAATGGTAATGTCATTGACGGGAACTGGATATCCGGAATACCTTTCATTGACAAAGCAAGACTTGGAGATCAGACTCTTCTGCCTGATGATTTAAAGAATAACCCGGCCAGAAATACATATTTTTTCCTGCCCCTTATAGCAGGCCTTGCAGGGTTATTCTGGCAGTACAGACGTGACAAGAAAGGAATTTCAATGGTTATGCTGCTATTCCTTATGACAGGATTGGCTATTGTAGTGTATCTGAACCAGTCACCCAGTCAGCCGCGCGAACGTGACTACGCCTATGCAGGTTCATTCTATGGATTCGCCATCTGGATTGGAATGGGCCTTATGGGCATATATGAATTGTTACGTAAATATTTCAATGATAAAGCGGCAGCAATTATACCTGCAGTAGTTTTAATATTGGCGGTACCGGTAGTTATGATTTGCAATAACTATGATGATCATGACAGGTCAGGAAGATATACTGCGAGAGACATAGCATCAAATTATCTTAATTCTTGTGATAAAAATGCAATCCTTCTGACATATGGAGATAATGACTCTTTCCCACTGTGGTATGCTCAGGATGTTGAGGGTATTAGGACTGATATCAGGGTTGCAAACCTCAGTTACCTTCAGAGCGGGTTCTATATAGAGACTATGAACATGAAGGCATTTGAATCTGATGCTTTACCCTTCATGTTGCCGCCTGAGAAATATATTGATGGGCAGCGTATGCAACTTCCGGTTGAGGCTATGGTAAAAGAACCTTTCAGCATTGAAAAAGTTGTTGAGTTTGCAGGTTCCGATGACAAAAAAGCCAAGGT
>CAZGDJ010000318.1:0-3692 GCA_964524635.1 uncultured Rikenella sp.
AAAAATACAATGATTTGGTACAACATCAAAACAGGTTTCAGGTATTTAGCAAGGCAGAAGTATATTTCATTGATGAATCTGCTGGGTCTCTCCATCGGAATGTGTGTTGCCATTCTCATTTTCTACTATGTGAATTTTGAGATGAGTTACGATAATTTTCACAAGAATGGGAAGCAGATCTACAGGATCATATCAGTTAATAAAGGTACCGGAGGAACTGATTTCCGGGCTACAACACAATTGCCTTTGCCTGCAGTAATCAGGTCAGATATAAGGGAAATTGAAATGACAACAGGCTTATCTGGATTTTTGAGTGATGATGAACCGGTTCAGATCGATGATCAAACCTTTTTCAATCTGACCGGATACACTGCTGACTCATGCTTCCTGAGAATGTTCAATTTCCCGTTGTTAAGCGGCAATCCAGACAGGGTATTTGAGAATCCCGGATCAGTCGTACTTACAAGGAGCACTGCAATTAAGTTATTTGGAAATGAAAGCCCATTAGGTAAAGAGCTGATAATCGGAGATTTTGTTTTCTCTGTGGATGGAATTCTGAAAGATCTCCCCGAGAATTCAATATTTAAATTCGACCTTCTTGTCTCTGACCAAATTTTAAAGAAGATGTATCCCGATATGGCAAATATGTGGTGGGGAGGAGGAGCTATGACTTTCGTAAAAATATATCCGGATCAGAGTTTAAGTTCAATTAAGGCAGGTCTTGATATTATCCCTGGGAAATATTATCCCGATTATCTCAAAGGAAGAGAGAGTTATGCTATCCAGCCTTTCGAAACCATTCACCTTGACACAAGTGTGACAGGTGATGTGAAACCTCCGGTTTCATCAGCTTATCTTTTTATCCTGATGGGAATAGCTATTGCGGTTTTATTTATTGCCTGCGCCAACTTTGTAAACCTGTCAACGAGTCAGTCAGAAAAAAGGGCCAGGGAAACCGGATTACGAAAGCTTGCAGGTGCAGGAAGATTTCAACTGACTTCTCTTTTTGTAGGAGAAGCCGTTTCCCTTTCATTGATGGCGGTTATCCTTGCCGTGTTTCTGTCAAAACTCTTTTTACCATGGTTTAATGAATTATCTCAGCGGAATATCAATATAAATTTTGCTGACGGGAACATCATTTTGTCCATTCTGCTTTTTGGTATCTTCACTGGTATTATTTCAGGCATCTATCCTGCACTCCTGTTCTCTGAATATCAACCGATTCAGATACTTCGTTCCCGGACCAGTGCTCCCGGGAATAAAATTGGAATCAGGAAAGGGTTTATCATTGCTCAGTTTGTGATAACCATAATACTTTTAATTTCCCAGTTGTTTATTGCCAGTCAGATCTCATTTATGAAGAATCACGATCTGGGATTCAATGTAAATGATCTTGTTTCTATTCCGCTTCATGTAAAAGATGAAAGCAAACGGATGGAATTTGCAAAGATATATGAGGAGAGTTTGCAAAGAGAGGCAAGGGTCTTTGATATTCAGGGTGTTTCTCTGACTGAGAATGTTCCCGGAAATAACTTTCCTAACAGATTTGCAGTAATTCCTGAAGGATCTTCAACGGAAGATTCAAAAGAAATGGTAGTAACATCAATAGATGAACATTTCTCAGATGTATTTCAGGTTCCCCTGGTTAGCGGCAGGATCCTTACTGAAACAATTTCTTCCGACCGATTCAGAAATGTAATGATCAACGAAACAGCAGCAAAGATACTCGGATGGGATAATCCGATAACTCAAATTGAACCTGTTGTTTATCGATATGCAGGCGCAAACTGGCTGGCTGGTTATATCACCTTACGAATGGATCAACGAAATTATTCTCAGACAATAAAACTAATCAGGGAAACCTGGGAAGAACTGGCACCCGGTGTTCCATTCCAATACTTCTTTATCAAAGATAAATACAATGAAAAATACAGGGAGGAAGAAAGGCTTTCGAAAATTGTCGGAACATTTACAATTTTGGCCATGTTCCTTTCCTGCCTTGGGCTATTTGCATTAATTGCCTGGTTATCACTGCAGCGCACCAAAGAAATAGGAATTCGCAAAATTAATGGTGCAACAATTACTTCTGTTATGTATTTGCTCAGCAGTGACTATGTTAAACTTGTTGCAGTTGCTTTTGTCATTGCGTGTCCGATTGCCTGGATCATTATGCATAAATGGCTGCAACACTTTGCCTACAAGACTGAACTCAGCTGGTGGATCTTTGGTCTGTCAGGAATCATTATTCTTGTAATCGCAGTATTGACAGTAAGTTTTCAAACCTGGCGGGCTGCAACAAAAAATCCGGTTGAGTCACTCAGATATGAGTGACAAAATCACCGATAACTAAGTGCAAAAGAATGGTTACCTTAAAGTACAAGTAGATATATTCAACAGACAGTTTATAAGATAGATACAAATACGGAATGTTTTTGGGATATGAAGAATAACATAAGATAATCAAGATATGATTTTACAAAAATTACATTTTAAACTAAGAAATTTCCGGAATCAGAAGCTTTTTACTTTTGTTAACATTACCGGGCTTACTCTGGGAATCGTTGCAGCAAGTTTCATATTGATTTATGTAAGGTATGAACTTAGCTTTGATCATTTTCATAAGAACTCTGACAGGATATTCCGCGTATACAACACTTTCATAATGGGAGGAGTGGAAGGAGCCTGGGTTCAGACTCCTAATCCGCTCGGACCATTTCTTCAGAATAAATTTCCTGAAATAGAAAAGACAGTCAGGATCACAAGATTATACAAAGGATTGGTTTCTGCCGGCGACAAAAAATTTAATGAAGACAAAATAGTACTGGCTGATTCTACAATTTTTGATGTATTTACATTCCCCCTGATTGTTGGCGATCCGAAAAAAGTATTAGCACAGCCCAATGCAGTTATTCTTTCGGAATCAACAGCTGAAAAATACTTCGGCAAATACAACCCAATCGGAAAAACAATCCGTTTTAACCGATCAATAGATCTGACAGTGACGGGAATTATGAAAAACATCCCGGGAAATACTCATCTTCGATTCGACATGATGATCCCGATGTCGGCTGC
Source organism: uncultured Rikenella sp. (assembly GCA_964524635.1). Taxonomy (GTDB): domain Bacteria; phylum Bacteroidota; class Bacteroidia; order Bacteroidales; family VadinHA17; genus SR-FBR-E99. The sequence goes on from CAZGDJ010000318.1 coordinate 3,073, forward strand.
TAAAATTCTTTACGGCAATGATTTTCTGTTTAACCCTATGAATACTGTAACTAATCTTTACCTTCTTACAAATAAGGCGACAAGCTTTGAAAGTATGGAAAAAGCAATTAGCCAGTCTACTAAGGAATACGACGGCGGAGCCGATTTTGGCGACAATAAACTATATCATATCCAACCCTTAACGTCAATACATCTTTATTCCGGAATGGGTGGAGAATTCAGCCCAAACGGTGATATACGAAACATTTATATATTAAGTACCGTTGCTATACTGATCCTCATAATTGCCTGCATTAATTATATAAATCTGTCATTTTCAATTAATAGCGGTCGTACAACCGAGCTTGGCATGCGCAGAATATTGGGAGCCGGAAGAAGACAACTCATTATCCTGTACCTTTCAGAGGCTTCCGTTCTGGTTGGAATTTCAGTAATAATCTCTGCACTGATTATTGCTTACCAGTTGCCATGGTATTCCAGGCTCGTGGGTTCAGACCTTTCAGATTATTTCTCAATTCAAAGTCTTATACCAGGTTTCGCCATTATATTCATACTGATCACAGCAATTACTGGTCTCTCTTCCGGATGGATATCCGCGAGGATTAATCCAATGGATATAT
>CAZGDJ010000319.1:0-1690 GCA_964524635.1 uncultured Rikenella sp.
TCCGATAGGCTTGATGTTTTCAATCTTCGGAGTAATTATTACAATTTTCGGACTGGCCACCTTAGGTCAGGATACGATGTACATCAAATCACTAAATGTCAATGTGAACCTTATTTCAGGTATTTGCATGTTGATATTTGGGCTACTGTTCCTTTTTTCCTCGGATCCGGTTAAAAACAGGCTGAAGAAGAAAAAGGCATAACATTTATTCATAGAAAAGGGTGCTTTCGAAGTACCCTTTTTTTATTTTCACCCCAATCCATTTACCTCCAGGAAGGAAAAGCCTTCGTTGTTCCTTTAAAACTTCTTCCCCTGTGGGGGAAGGATGGGAAGGCGATTATCAATAGATAACAGCTAAATATTCTGCTTCATGTAATGACCCCATGAATTCAGTATTGATGCTTACAGTTCGTGAGAGAAAGCCATCCCGGGGAGGTTTCTGAGGTTGTATCTTGAAGCCATGACCTCGCCGTATGCTCCGGCTGATCTTATTGCAATAAGGTCACCACGTGAAGTCTTTGGCAATTCCACAAATTTACCGAAGGTGTCAGTTGTCTCACATATAGGACCTGCAACTGTGTATTTCCTGAGAGGAAGATCAGAAGTAAGGTTATCTATACGATGAAAAGCATTGTATAATGCGGGCCTAATTAGGTCTGTCATGCCAGCATCAAGGATTACAAAAGTCTCTGATGCTCCTTCCTTGACATAAAGAACCCTGGAAATAAGAGAACCACATTGTGCTGTCAGAGAGCGTCCCAGCTCAAATGAAATTGAGCTCTTTATCTCTTTATTCAGATGCTTTTTAAAAATATCAAAAAATTCCTTGAAAGGAGGAAGGGCATCAGGGTCTTCATAGCTTATACCAAGGCCACCTCCGACATTTATATTTTCCGGCTCCATACCCCTGTCACAGAGCCACTCGTATAGTTGGTTAACTCTTGAACAAAGATTTCTGTAGGGTGCCATTTCAGTAACCTGGGAGCCGATATGAAAATGAATTCCCTTAAATTTTATATTGGTCATTGCCTGAAGGAGGTCCATTACATCATTTAGTTCGGGGATTCTTATTCCAAATTTGTTCTCGTCAGTACCCGTAGTAATATGTTTGATCGTATGTGCTTCGATGTTTGGGTTTATCCGAAGGGCCACAGGTGCAATTGTCTGCATCCTGCCTGCAATTTCATTTATAACCTGTAGCTCAGCGACAGACTCACAGTTAAAGCATTTGATCTTGTGTTTCAGTCCATTTTCTATTTCCTTGTCGCTCTTGCCAACACCTGCAAAAACAACTTCCCCGGCAGGGAAGCCGCATTGTATTGCCCGGCTAATTTCGTTTCCACTTACACAGTCAGCCCCAAATCCAAACCCGGAAATTGTTTTCATGATTACAGGGTTGAAATTTGATTTTACTGCATAATGAATTATAAATCCTTTTTCTGCTGCCTCACTTCTTGCAAGTGAAAGAGTTTCAGATAGGAGGCCCATATCATAGTAATAATAAGGTGTCTGCCTGGTCTGCAGTTTGTCAATTACTTTTTGTGTAAACATTATTCAGCAGGGAAAAGGTTAATACTTAATGACTTCAGTGCTTCAATCTTGTCTTTGGTGTCAATCAGAATTGAGACGCTGTTGTCACTGCCACCATAGGATATCATTTTCACAGGCAGGGAGTTCAGAGCGTTGAATA
>CAZGDJ010000319.1:1700-3683 GCA_964524635.1 uncultured Rikenella sp.
GAAACCACCAACAACACAAATGATAGTCTGATCTTTCTCCACTTCTGTAGTCCCAATAGTTCCAAGCACTTTAACTATTTCATCCAGATATGTAGGGTCATCAACAGTAAGTGAAACTGAGACTTCTGAGGTTGTTATCATGTCTATAGGGGTCTTGTATGCCTCAAAAACCTCAAAAATCTTACGCATGAAGCCGTAAGCCATCAGCATGCGGTCAGATCTTATTCTAAGAACCGTTATACCGTCTTTTGCAGCCACCGCTTTATAATCAGCGGGTGTTGACTCTGATGTTATGAGTGTTCCTTCATCAGATGGCTCCATGGTATTTTTCAGCCTGACCGGAATATTCTTTAGTCTGGCAGGGTTAACGCTTGAGGGATGAAGTATTTTTGCTCCGAAATATGCCAGTTCGGCAGCTTCATCAAAAGAGAGTTCCCTGATGACACTGGTATTTTCAACAAACCTGGGATCATTGTTATGAAATCCGCTGATATCTGTCCATATCTGCACTTCTTCAACGGCAAGGGCTGCGCCTATAATTGTTGCGCTGTAGTCGCTGCCACCTCTCCTGAGATTGTCAGTCTCACCATAAACATTCCGACAGATATACCCCTGGGTGATAATAATTCTTTGATCATCCACCAATGACATTTCACGCTTTAGATTCTCTCTTATATAGAAATAGTCAGGTTCGCCATCCTTGTCAATTCGCATAAAATTAAGCGCAGACAACAATACCGAGGGTATATTTAATTCTGAAAGAAGAAAATGCAGGATGGCGGTAGAAATCAATTCACCTCTTGCAACTATCCTCTTTTCATTATGCCGGCTGAATTCTTTTGAAAAAATGTTGGTTATATAACCGAAGTGCTCATCTACAAGATCATGACCTTTATCAGACCATGTCTTAGTTGAAAATAATTCGCTAACTACAGAGTGATATTTCTCCTGTAAAGCATCACACTTCTTTCTGGCCTCATCCTTTTTTCCGGCAGAGAACAAATCTGACATTTCTACCAGTGCATTTGTTGTCCCTGACATTGCAGACAGTACAACAATCTTTTTTGACTCATCATTTATCAGTGGAACAAGAGCTCTGAACCGCTCTGCTGAACCCACTGATGTACCTCCGAACTTGTAAATTTTCATATTTCAATTAAAAAAAATAGGCCGGCGCTTTCAGCGGGCCTATATTATCATTTTATTTATTTGTTGATATTCACGACAATACAAACCCGTCACATTCCGGGTATCTTCATCTTTTTATCGCGCTTATTATTAAACATCTTTAACTTTTCGAGTGGCAAATATATATAAAACTGAATATGTTGATTATTATCTGGTATGTTTTTTGATGATTTTTTTTTGAACATTAAGCAGGAGGATAATTATGAAAGGAAAAATCTTTTTTGTTATACTCTTTCTGTCAGCAATCAGTCAGGCGGCTTTTGGCCAGAAAGATGAGAAAGCTATCAGTTTGAATCCTGATACGATCGCAGCAGACAGTACCAGATATGAACTGATTGTATTTGATCCGGGTTTTGAAACCTGGTTCTTACTGCAGTCAACAGATCAGCATTCTCCTGACTACTATAAAGCAAGAAACAGGTCTTACGTCAGCGAATGGAACAGGAGATACATGTCGCCAATGAGACATGGCAACCTTTATGATTCTTATATAGATTATGATCCGTTGACAGATTATGGCCCGGAGCTTGAGCGTAAACTCTATTATTATTTTAAATTTTTCGAAGAGGCCAATCATGTTGACCTGTCAGCGGGGTTCAGGTAAACTCAATTATTTTTGTCACTTTTCTTAAAATAGGGTCAAGGATTAAAAAAAATCTTTATTTTTGCACGCGCTGAATATTTGATTCAGCATGTTATTTGAAATAAGGTGCCCGCATACCTGTACTGGTTAAGGGCTTAAATGCCCAGATGGCGAAATTGGTAGACGCGCTAGTTTCAGGGACTAGTGTCAGC
>CAZGDJ010000320.1:0-3675 GCA_964524635.1 uncultured Rikenella sp.
ACCTCATCCTTTGTTGACTTCACAAGAAATTCGCCGCATAAAAACCCGGCAGATATTAAATTAAAAACAATAGTCCGGGTAAGGCAATAATCTGCATGCAGAATAATCCGATGCAACAATAATCAAATGCATCACTGATTTTGTGAATAAACATATCATTTGCCCGCAGGGCATAAGTAGTTGAAGTGTACACCAATATACGGTTTCCTTGCAGAGGATATAGTATTACTTCGTTAAAAAAAAGTCCACCCCTGATGAGGGCAGACTTTTCTTAAAGGGTGGAAGACCGGATTCGAACCGGCGGCCTCCAGAGCCACAATCTGGCGCTCTAACCAACTGAGCTACAACCACCGTATTTAGGAATGCAAAGAAAACGCAAATTTCTCATTCAGCAAATTTTTGTTTTATTTTATTGACCTTACGTGGCAAATCGTATCTTCGTTAAGAAAAAATTGATACAATATATCGGTATTTGCTGCCGTTTCTCAAACAAGTTATATCCTTTTGGCAAAGTTAAAAGTCATAGACAATATCTCAGGATTGCAGGCTGTTCAACTGCTTAGATTTGCCACCTTTTTAATTATAAGCATCGTATTTACTAAAAGTCATCTTACCAGACCTGAAATAGGTACCTGGGAATTGTTTCTCTTTATTGCCAGCCTGGTGACCTTCTTTTGGGTCACCGGTATAATACAGTCATTATTAACACTATATAATCGAAACAAAACCTTCCGCATTTTTGGAGATACTGGTCCGAGAAAATCTCCTGAAATATTCAATGCCTTCATTCTGATAATCTTTTTCAGTTTCCTTGTATGCATTCTGGGATTAATTTTGAAAGGCGCTCTTCCGTCAATGGGAGTCAGGAGAGGCATTCCCTTTCCCGATCTTCTTTTATGGTATATTCTTCTCAGTAATCCTGTAGCTCTAATAGAATATATCTATCTCCTTAATAACAGGCCGCACAGGATTATCCAGTACGGAATATATACATATTCTGCACAGATATTTTTGATACTTGCACCTGTTGTCATGGGTCTGGGCGTAAAAGAAGCAATATACGGGCTTTTACTGATTACTGTTGCGAGATGGATATGGCTTTTGATACTGCTAAGGAGATACACGGTAATGAAAATATCTCCGGATTTCATCAAAGAGCAGCTTTATGTAGGGACACCCCTGATCCTCACATTCCTGATAAGCGGGGCAGCACAGTATATTGATGGCATTATTGTTTCGGCAAAGTATGAAGACCCTGGTGTTTTTGCCATGTTCAGATATGGCGCCAAAGAGTTTCCTCTTACGTTATTGCTGGCTACTGGCCTGAGCAGCGCCCTGCTGCCCAGATTCAATACCCGCGAAGGCATGAAAGAGGCTCTTGAGACGCTTCGTGTCAAGTCAAAGAGACTCATTATGTATCTTTTTCCCATCACAATAGTGATACTTTTTTTTGCACGCTGGTTGTACCCGCGTATCTTCACACCTGAGTTCACCCGCAGCGCTGACGTTTTTCAGATATATCTGCTTCTTATAATACCCAGGCTGGTATTTCCACAGACAATTGTTATAGGTAGAAAGAAAACAAATATTACTCTTTTTGCTGCTTTATTAGAAGGATGCCTTAATATTCCACTGAGCCTTATGCTTATTAAGCCATATGGTGTCGTAGGAGTTGCACTTGCAACATTCCTGGTCTATTCTGTGGAGAAAATCTTTCTTATCATCTATGTAAGGGTAAAGATGAAGATCAAACCCACACAGTATATTCCTGTCGTACCCTGGCTCGTCTACTCGGTATTGCTTATTCTTCTGTTTGTTCTTATTGACCACAGGATCATTAATTTCCATTAGAAAAAAATGTCATTTACCTGAAAGTCAAAAAGAACTATATTTGGAGGGATTTTTTGGCAGCTTTATTTCTGAGATTAATGAGCTCTCTTGAAAAATATTTTCTGAATTATCGCCAGGGCATAATCGGGATTGACCAGGATTATCCCACTCCCTATGGCAGGAAAAAGATCATTTATTGTGACTGGATTGCCAGCGGAAGACTCTATATGCCGATAGAAAGGAAAATTTCTGAGGTTTTCGGCCCCTTTGTGGCAAACACCCATACTGAGACTTCAGCAACAGGTTCTGTAATGACATGGGCATATCATCATGCACAGGAGATCATCAAGAAGCATGTGAATGCCGGCCCTGATGATGTGCTTATTACTGCCGGAACAGGGATGACAGCCGTTATCAACAAATTTCAGCGTATACTTGGCCTTAAAGGATGCAGATACCCTAAGAACGCACGGTGCATGAATGATACAGAGCGTCCGGTGGTTTTTATAACTCATATAGAACATCATTCAAACCAGACCTCCTGGTATGAAACCATGGCCGATGTTGTCATTATTGAACCCGGGAAAGATCTCATGGTTGATCCTGAAAATCTTAAAAAGGCAATTTCAACTTATAGTGACCGCAAGTACAAAATAGGTTCATTCTCTGCATGTTCCAATGTGACAGGCGTGTTTACTCCATACTATCAGCTGGCAAAGATCATGCATGAGAACGGTGGACTGTGTTTCATAGACTTTGCTGCTTCAGCACCCTATATCGATATTGATATGCATCCTGCCGATCCGATGGAGAAACTTGACGCAATTTTCTTCTCTCCTCATAAGTTCATGGGAGGTCCGGGCTCATCTGGAGTGATGCTTTTTGACAAGTCGCTTTATAAAACGCAGGTTCCGGATCAACCGGGCGGAGGAACGGTTGAATGGACAAACCCCTGGGGAGAGTATAAGTATGTTGACAGCATTGAGTCACGTGAAGATGGTGGCACTCCGGGCTTCCTGCAGGTTATTCGAGCTGCACTGGCTATTGAAGTGAAGCAGATGATGAACACTGAAAAAATAGGACAGCGTGAGGAAGAACTCCTGACCCTGGCTTTCAAAGAGCTGAAGAATATTCCGGGTCTGCATATACTTGCTTCAAACATAACCATGAGATTGGGGATTATCTCCTTCTATATCGATGATATTCATTACAATCTGATTGTCAGGCTTCTGAGCGACAGATACGGGATTCAGGTCAGAGGTGGATGCGCTTGTGCCGGAACTTACGGTCATTACCTGCTGGATGTCAATTATGATCATAGTCATCAAATCACCGAAATGATAAATAAAGGTGATCTGTCACAGAAACCCGGATGGGTGAGATTATCGCTGCATCCGACAATGACAAATGCGGAAATGGCTGTTGTCTCGGAAGCAATAAAGGACATTGCCGTAAATGGACTTGAATATGGCAAAGACTACGTTTATAACTGCCATACAAATGAATACAGACATAAAACAGATATGGGTGAAAACAGAGCTAAAGTAATCTCATGGTTCGACCTTAAATCATAAGAATAATGAAGACTGTTGAGGTAAAAACGCAAGAGCATATAAAAGAGTTTGTAGAGTTTCCCAAAAGACTCTATAAAGGGGATCGAAACTGGGTTTGTCCTCTTGACAAAGAGGCAGAGGCAGTTTTTGATCCTGCAAGGAACAATGCTTTTAAGCGCGGTGAAGCTATACGCTGGATACTTGTGGATGATGATAATAAGACAATAGGCCGCGTTGCGGCTTTCATTGACAGAGTGAGATCAAAAGCCAACAGGCAACCAACCGGGGGCAT
>CAZGDJ010000321.1:0-2922 GCA_964524635.1 uncultured Rikenella sp.
CAGAAACATTAAAGCTCCCGGCGGAAAACAACCTTTAGCCCTTGATGGTCCTGTGGTTATTCGCTTTCAATTATTAAAGGATGGAACAATTATCGACACAAAAACAGGATTGCAATGGTTTATTCACACCGCTACAGACACAAACGCGAACAATGTAGCCAGCATTGTAGACAGTATTGAACAGGGTGGTTTTAACGATTGGAGACTTCCCACAAAATCAGAAATCGCGGGACTTCAAGACCCGACTGCCACGACTGCTCAGGAAGGACCAAAAATTTCCACAAAGGCATGTTGTGTTTGGAGTAAAGAAATAAATTCAGATAAAATTGAATGGGATTTTTATATAGATGACAAAAGCGATTTTTGGACATCTAGCAGAATGCCAGCAAATGACAGAGTTGTTGTGGTGAGAACTTCTGGAGCAGCTTCTCCTATAGCCCAGGCTCCAGCCGTTATTGTACCTTCTGCTCCTGCTCCATCTCCTACAACCACTGCCCCTGCAGCATCGGCACCTTCTACAGCAGCAACAGCTCCTGCGGCTACTGCTCCTGCTAAACCGGCTCCTAAAGCCGCAGTATCTGTGCCCGCACCGGCAGAAAAGAAAGAAGTTGCCGTGGCAGCTCCCGCTCCCAAACCCGAACCGGAGGAAAGAGCGCCCGCCTCCGCCGGATCCAACACCGTGGTTCTCCATTTCGGAATGAACGAATCAGAGATAAACGAAACATCCTTGGCTGAATTAAAAGCTTTTTATAATAAAGTTAAAGACGCTTCCGGAAAGATGATCATTGAAGGCCATACGGATTATCAGGGCGACTCTGCTACTAATCTTAAATTTTCTCTTGAGCGCGCCGTCAATGCCTGGACAAAACTGCAAAATATGGGGCTTAGCGATAAAATTAAAGTTGAAGTCCGCGGCGCGGGAGCATCAAAACCGGCGGCAGATAATAGCACACAGGAAGGACGCAATAAAAACCGCCGTGTAGAATTGACGTTTACGCCAAGCTGATAAACAAACATAACTTACGCATTTAAAAAACCCTCTGTCCACAGATAGGCAGAGGGTTTTTTATTATTGTTATGTTTTTTGGCTTAATACGGAAAAACGGGGTCTGAAATAGGGTAATAATCTAGTGATAACAATGGTATATATGGATAAAAATTCAGAAGGCTGAAAGATGAGCAAAAAAATGCCCATATTGCGGGTCAGGTAAGACAAAAAAGAAAGGGTTTTATAACAACCAAAGACAGCGTTATCGATGCAATTCATGTGGCAGACAGTTTCAAAATCATAGCCGAAATAGTCGATTAGAAAAGACGATTTGGAAGCAATACATATATCAGCGGCAGACAATAAGTCAGCTAGCAAAGAAGTATAAAAAAGGTAAAGATTGGATAAGGGAACACATTGGCAATGTTCAATCAATAGAACAAGATCACATTCCACAACCTATTACAGCCATCGCCGATGTAACATTTTTCAAGAGAGACTTTGGCGTCTGTGTGATTAGAACACCCCATCTGAAAAAGAATCTATATGTTCAAGAAGTCCAGAGCGAATCTGTTGATACGTATAGACAGGGGAGAATTAATTTAGAAAAACACGGCTACACCATCCAAGCCATCGTTTTAGATGGCAGGCCTGGCGTGAGACAGCTCTTTTGGGATGTTCCCATACAGATGTGTCACTTCCACCAAAAACAGATTGTCACCCGTTATCTGACCAATAAGCCCAAATTAGAAGCAGGCATTGAATTAAAGAAAATCAACGCCACTCTTTGTAAAACAAATGAGAAAGATTTTACCAATGCCCTTAATTGCTGGCATCAGAAATGGTCTTCTTTTCTCAAAGAGAGAACAACAGATCCATTAACCGGCAGGTGGTTTTATACCCACAAAAGACTTCGTTCCGCCTATCGCAGCCTAAAAATTAATCTGCCTTATTTGTTTACTTACCAAAAATATCCAGAACTAAATATTCCCAATACTACAAATTCCCTGGACGGTTGCTTTGCCTATTTGAAAGAATTAATAAGAGTGCATCGCGGAATAAATAAAACACTCAAAAGAAACATTATTCATGAAATACTGAGAAAAAGAGACCCCGTTTTCCCGCATTAAACCTGTTTTTAGCAATTACTGGGCTAAGCTAGAACCTTATTTAAAATGTAATTAACTCCCTTTTATCAGTCAACTTGAATTATGCTGAGTAGCGCATTTGATTGTAGATCGACAAATATGTTATAAATTACCAAATTGGTTTTTAGTCTTTATTAGTAGGAAATACCAGGTGGTGAAAGTTCGTTTATAGCTGTTTTTTAAGAATATTTTTTAACTTTGTATTTTTTCTGTGATAAAGTAAAATATCTAAAATATCGGAAGAAACCATGCTGGAATATTAATCAATCAGCTCTAAATTTATAAAAATAAAAATGGTGGTTCAGCCGATCACGCGGCGCGCCCCTTGCATTCATCGCGCCTCTTATCAGCGCTAAAATTGAAAATATTTATATATTTTTTATTAATAAATAATATATAACTTAATACATAAAAAAGGGTGTCTCTAAACCTGCAAAGAAGGAGAAAAAATGAATGTAACGTTATTAGGTGTTATAGCGATTATTTTTTCCGCGATACTGGGATACTTTCGGGGAATATACAGGACATTGGCTATCTTTGTCTCCTTTTTCCTAGCGGCCATACTTGCTAATTACTTCTCATTCTTACTCTTATGGCCTGTTAGCGAAAGTAGGATTATCCCTAAGTCCCTGGTGCCGCTGGCGGGGCAGATTATTGCTGGCATTATCCTTTTTATACTTTTTTATTTTATTGCAGAACGTATTCTAAAAAAACGTGAGGCAAGAAGAGATAAGTACGGAAAACCACGGATGGCAACAGGAGAACATATCTGTGGCGCTCTGTTTG